>MTNE01000151.1 GCA_002011355.1 Thermoplasmatales archaeon JdFR-43
ATCTACTGCACAAAGCCCGACTGTGATCGCAGCGTCAACAGCTGCATCTGGGGTGGCTGTGCCTGTGAGCATGCGAGGTTCGAGGAGGTCGATGCCAAATGATCCTCCTTTTTGTTGGAGAAGAAGATGCAAGAATCGTCGATCTCAGCAAAGCAAACATCATAGAACTTGACAAAGAAGTGCTGAGAGTAATTCTCATTGACGATATCTGCGAATTCGCTCTTGACGACGGAAATGAACTCCCTCTGGATGTGGTGGTAAAGCTTGCAAATTACCTTGCCACCAACAAAAACAGAGAATATCTCGTGGTGAACTTTGACGCCCTCATAAAGGAGATAAAAGAAGAGATGCTGAGGAGGGCTGATGCCTGATGCCCGAGTACTACCGAGAGATCAAACTCTTCAAACACTCGTTCAACTTCTACTACGATTCTAAGCAACATAGATACAAGATAAGCATAGACTACGGTGAAAAGTACATCGATGTGACGAGAAAGGAAGGAGAGACAATTTTCAAGTTCCTCAAACAGTTAAAGGAGTTCCTTGAGAGTCGAAGAAACATTCGAGATGGGTCCATTGTCGAAGAAGATTTCGACACCCTGGAAGACAGAATGGACTTCGAAGACGAATGGGATTCTTGGGAGAAGGATCAGCTTGCTGAGGAAATTGCAATGGGTGATGCCTGATGCCATTCTACTGCAATGAGTGCGGAAGGAGGCTTATCTCTGAAGATGAAGCTGTTCAACACTTTATCGAAGCGCACCGTGATGTCTTGCTTGCAATGTTTATTGTGGAGGAGGGTGATGTCATATGGATAAAAAACTGGAGGAGCTAATACTGGAGGAACCCAAGAAAATCAGCAAAGAAGAGCTGGATGAAGTCTACGACGCATACAAAACTATAGAGCGCTTCTGCGAGCACATGAAAGAGCTGAGCTTTTACCACCTGGACTACTCCACAGAATCACATGCAAAAGATCTGAAGAGAGCTCTTAGAGCAAATTTGATTCTTCTGCTTCGGTCGATTGTCAAGAAAAAGAGTATGTACTTGGATTTTGAGCCGGAAGATCAACGAATCTCTGCTTCCCATTTTCAAGCTGCCGAGAGATGTTGAGGATAAGATCAGATAGTTCTGTGGTGGGGTGATAGCGTGCAGTCCCTCCAGCTCCCCCTGAGGAAGCTCAAAATAGACGATCAGGAATTCCTCGACTGGCTCGGTAGGATCCCAGAGCCAGAACGCCACAGGCACAGCCCCGACTTCTTGGCTACACTTTTCATCGTCAAGAAAGCCATCGAGGCGGAGGTGTAGTTTGTGAACTGCTCAAGCTGCGGCAACACCAGCTGCTTCGAACCCCTTGACGACAACACCTACGTCTGCTGCGAATGCGGCGCGGTCATCGAACCTGAACTGACAATCCCGCTCGGCGAGACATGGAGCGGCTTCGAATTCATCAAAATCCGCAAATACAAGCGAAAGCAGGGCTACAAAATCACATTCATCCGCAGATACTGGAGCGGCAAATACCGCACACTCGCAACAGAACAAGCCCAGACAGCAGACGAAATCATCCAGAAGATCAAAGAGAACCTACTCCCGATTTTCGAGATTCCAGAGAAGGTCAAAGAGGAGATCAGGAGATTTTGCGGGGAAAGAGAGGTGATTGCAGCATGCCGGATTTGAAAACAATAAAAAATCAGTCCACTGAGACAGCAATTACCCATCTAAAGATCAGTCTTTCATCCCTTAAAACAGCAACCTTAATCCTCGCAGATAACTATCCGCTTCTTGCCAACCGGCTGAAGAACAACTACGAGGAGATTAAGGACATTGTAGTGCTTTTGGAGAGGAGGACTATTGATGAAAAGCGATTTGAGGAGGGAGAGCCATGTCCGGATCTTGGAAACTAACAACCTACTGCTCCGAATCCCATTGCCTGCACTACCACAAGGGACACTGCCACTTCGACGGCTACTGCGCGAGGAAATCTTACAGGGCGTGATAGCATGCATGTCACCCTCAAAGAGGTCTCAGCCAAGGAAACCCTGAAAGACAGCACCTTCAAGGCCAAGCTTGAAGGAGAGGGCATCGTCGATATAACCATAACCATCAAGGCGGAAACTGCTGAAGACCTCAGAGATGCAATTCCTCTCCTGCAAAAGGGAGCTGTTTTCGAACTGAAACTCATCCCGCTCCAGAGAGAGAACTACTCTCTCAGCGATTTTCAGATCCTCGAGGGGGCTGATGCTTAGGTGATGGATGATGCCAGATCCAAAGCGCTTCTGCCGCTGGGATCTGCCACCTAAGACCGACAAAGAATGGGAGTGCCGCTACTGCGAGTTCCGCGACATCTGTTCTGTCGAGGAAGTCCACTCCCAGCGGGATAATGTTGCGATTTTGCCTTCTTCGTCTGCACACCTCCACTCTCGCCGTCCACCACATCCCGAAACTGGGAGTGGGCATGATATTGGAGCAGAGGGATGATGCTTGATGTCTCGGAATGTTTACATCTGTCCGATATGTGCAGGGAAGTACCACAAAGTCGAATCTGTCCCATTTGAGTATGGGTTTGGAATTGAAAAGACACTCATAGATGGAAAAGAAGCTGAACAAGTGATGTTTCCACCATCGAGACTCAGAAAGTGCATAGATTGCGGTAAGAAGACCAGATATGCGTGGAGAATTAGAAAGTGAGGAGGGCTGATGCCTGATGCCCCTGCTATTCAAACCTGAACACGTCAAATTGATCCTGGAAGGCAAGAAAACGCAGACTCGCAGAATCTGGAAGAGGCCGAGAGTAAAGGTAGGAGGAGTTTACAGGGCCAAAACAAAGCTCTACTCGAGCGAATATTTTGCGTTGATCAGAGTTACTGGTCTGCACAAAGAGAGACTTGGAGATATCAGCGACGAGGACATCAAAAAAGAGGGATACAACTCTTTAGAAGAGTTTAAGCAGGCTTGGGAGTGCATTTACGGTTCTTGGAATCCAGAACAGGAGGTCTGGGTTGTCGAATTCCAGCTGATTCCGTGGTGGCTTGCTGGAATATCATTTGGATTAGCGGCGATTCTGAAACCACAGGAGGTTGATCCTAATGAGCTACCTTAAACTTCTTGCTGTGCTTTTAGTTCTCTGGGCTATTGGAGGAGCTCTAACATATCCTGTGGGAGAGAGCATAGTGGTGGATCAAGATAGAGTTCATTGCTCACTCAAAGATGGAGAAATCTACTGCCAAATAGATCCAGGAATCTACATTAAACCACATTCCTTTCATCTGAAAGAGAGCGGCAAAGTAGAGATAGTGTACTATCCTTCTTCATTCCTCAATGAGTATCAGTGGAGAGTCCTAGGGATACTCTTTTTTGCATTGATTCTTGGTATGGTGTTCTTAATTTGGCTTCTTGAAGAAGATAGCAGCGAGAAAACTAAGCAAGAGGAGGTTGATTCTTGTGATCCCTGAGGCAACGAGCAGATTTACATATATCTCGTTCAACACGAGCGACTACTACTATTACGGAAAAGAATACGTAGATCTAACATTCTCCATTGTGATGACGACTTTAGTAATATTGCTTGCTGTTGCTGTTCTGGGTTTTTATATTGCTCTCCGTCCTTCTACGGATTTGGAGCGTGATATCAGAGCTGTTAAAGCCTATCTTCTCAAATTCGGAAAAGGTCTCGCTTACATCGGCGTCGGATTGGCCATTTTCGCATTCACAATTGACGACAAGTGGATGGCCATCACGGGGCTGATTATGGCGGTTGTCGGATTGCTGCTGAAAGATTTGAAGGAGGTTGATTCCGATGCGCTGCCTTCTCTGCAACACTGAAACTCAGGATGGCCTGATCCACGAAGGCAGAGTGATCTGCAACACATGCCTCGAGAGACTCAGCGAAGATCTCCCACTCAAGAAAATCCGTGCCCTGATAGAGTACATCTCATACCTCGAAGATGCCAAACTCCTCCTCGAGTCAGCGAGCAGATTCGACTTCGCCACAGACGATATCCAGAAAGCAATCTCCATCGTCAGGGATCTCCTCGATCGCCTCACCGTCAGGCTGGTGAGAGCATGAAAAGTCTCTACATTGTAAAAAGAATCAATGAGACGACTTATGAGGTCTACCCTCTTCCACAATATCTTGATCCGATTTTTTATGGTCTACTGATACTATTTGTCTTTCTCATCATCTCTGCAGTGTATTTAGTACACAGAGAACAGAAAATCAAGAAAGAAAGAATCGCAGAACTTCAAAGGCTGAATAATATTCTTGAAAGACTTGAGAAGAGATTTAAGGAGGATGATGACCAGTGAACCGCACCAAAATCGAGTGGACCGATTACACTTGGAACCCTGTGACTGGCTGCCTGCACAGCTGCTCCTACTGCTATGGTCGCAAGATTGCCAACCGATTTAGGTCCATATTCCCAAATGGGTATAAGCCCACATTCCACCCTGAGAGGTTGGAAGAACCTTACAATCTCAAGAAATCGTCAAAAATTTTCGTTTGCTCAATGGGTGACCTCTTCGGCAACTGGGTTCCTGCAAAGTGGATCAAAGCCGTAATCAAGGTCGCCGAAGATAATCCACAGCATATTTTCCAGTTTTTGACAAAAAATCCAGCAAGATACGAAGAGTTCAGATTCCCCAAGAATTGCTGGCTTGGAACCACAGTTACGAGTTATTTAGATCAAGATAGAATACTTCAATTACCGAGATACGAAGAAAACTATAGAACTCTTAACTTCGTAAGCTTCGAGCCTCTTCTTGGTGAAGTTTATCTCGAAGACTGGATTTGGGGTTACATTGACTGGGTAATCGTAGGTGCTCAAACCAACCCGTACAAACCGCCAAAGCCAGAATGGGTCAAACACATTATCCTTGAAGCAAAGAAGGCTGGAAAACCGGTTTTCCTCAAGAATAACCTCCGCTGGCCCGAGAAGATTCAGGAGTTTCCGCTAAGGAGGTAAACAATGCCTAAACTCAGATTTCCATCGAACGTGGTCGTACTCACATCAAAACTCGCTGGAATACTTGCAGTAACTGAGTCCGTACATGTTGGAATATGGATCAACACACCTGCAGGCTTAGCAGTCTTTGTTTCTGGATTCTTCCTGATATTTGTTGAGAGTGAGCCAGGAATATTCAAGTTTCCTCAAACTCTACCCACTTTTTTCGCAAAGGCAGCTGGGATAATAATACTCAGCCTATCTACCGTGATTGCTGGAATTTTGAAGTTAAGTCAGACCACCGTGGTTGCTGGAATACCATTCTTCACTCAAACAATTGTGCCAGATATCATTGGTTTCACCATGTTCTTTGCTGGGTGTTTCGCCATATTCGTTGAATTTGAAGGGCATGACACTCAGGGCTAGACTCCTCCAGCTCCTGCAGGAAAAACCCCGCACCTTGGAGGAGTTAGCCCAGCTCACCGGCCAGTCCGTCCCAACAATTAAATGGCATCTTATAGGCCTACCTATTCGTGAAGAGCAGCATAACGGTTTAATCCTTATTTTTTTGGTTTCAGATTCTTATTCCAGCAATTCTATGAATCTTATAAACTCACCAAAAGGTGACAGTGGATACGGGTATGTGAAATGTCACCTTAAACCGTCACTTTCCGATTTTATTTCAACCAATGAATGTGAAACAAAAACGCCTCAGAAACCTCAGATCACAAAAAGAGGCCGAAAGAATAGGGGTTCACATAAAGGTGAAATACCCCTATCCCAACCTTCACCTTTAGCATCACCGAAATGTGAAGTACCCCTATCATGGGCCTCCCTACTACACAAAATAAAGAAAGGTAAAGACAAAATAACTCCAAAAATCATCTCTCTTATCTCCAGAAACAACGGACAAATAGCACACAGGACAATAGCTAAAATCCTAAACCTCGACAGGAGCACAATAACAAAGAGGATAAACAAGCTTGAAAAACTCGGAATACTCCGCAGAATACCCTCCAGACCTCGCAAGTATGAGGTTGACTCCAAATTTTATGGAATGCTAAATGGTGAAATTTCACCTTTCGATGCCACCCCTATCCCGCCCGCTGACAACGGCTATTTCCGCGTTCACGGCTTCCAGCGCATCTTCCTGATGGTGAACTTTCACCTTGAAAATGTGAACATCCCCATGCTGAAATCCGAACTCTCCAGAAAGTACGGCTGGAGACTCATCAAAACCGTGAAGAGAAGGGGTTGGGAATCCTACATCTTCGCCCACACAGACTACCCAGAACTGAAAATCGAACTCACCAAGCGAACAATAATCGTCTCACCCATGTTTAAGAACTCCTTCCTTATCTCCTTCGACGACTTTCCCGAGAATCCATCTGATCTCAAGCAAAGACTCGAGGATTACATCCAGAAAGCTGCCGAACATTTCGCCCACGCCCTCGGTTCCACTCTTAACATCTCCATCAACATCATCGACAGGGGCTGGGCTGGCGAGAACCCCATCAGCCCAAAAGCCAAAAAGAAGGAAGTGAAGAAAATAAACAAACCCGAGGTAAGTTATATCGACCCAGACGGTATCATCCACAACGCTGAGGAGAAATACGGTAAATTCTACATCAACGACTTGGGCTGGTTCATCGACAAATCCCTGAAAACAGAAGCTGAGCTCGAATTCGAAAACGATGAAACTGAAGACTCAATCGAGAAAGGATCCAAATTCAAGAGGATGGTTGAAGCTCTGAACGATCACGAAGTCCTCGAGGGCTTAAAGAGAATCGGTTCTGGTGTCAATGATGGCATCAGCTCTGAACTTAAATCAATGATCCAGAACCTCCATACCCGCATCGACCATCTTGAAGCTCTTGTAAATGCAGATCTCTCCCAATCACAGAAATTCTACCGCATGTTCACTTTCTTCGTTACTCTACTGGACAGGGTTTTGTCACTCTTTGCTGGCGAGAATATAGAGAATAAAACGAATCCGAACCTTGTCCAGGAAATTATGTCTGCCATGGACAACATCATGAAATCTGGATGGGGTGTTGAGGATGGATGAGCTTGTTATGTGGATTGTTTTGAAGACAGCTGAAGAGCTGTTTGGGATAGATAGAAGGAACTTCAAAATATTGGAGTTGAAGGAAACAAGTTATGGCTTCTCTTGCCATCTATGCTTAGCTACTTCACTGGAGTTCAAAGCTGATGATGAAGCTGTGCAAGTATATCCACATATCGCTTTCGTGAAGCTATATCCCCGCAAGAACACAGTCCGTTTGGTCTTCAACTTCAGCTACGCAAGATTCAGAGATTTCTTCGGTAAGCTCGGCAAATACGAGTTTAGTCTGAGCCTGCCACCGGACATAGCACACATCCTTCAGAAGGGCCGTAAGAGGTGATTCTGGTTGACCATTGCTCCTCCAACTCCACCGAAGTGAAACTATGACAAAAATCAACCTCTTGGTCTCAATCCTACTCGAAAAACGTCATTTCACCTTCAACGAAGTTTTCACCATCGCGGAACAGATAACCAACAAGCAGACGGCCAACTACATAGCAATTGAAGCCCTTTACCGCATAACAAGCCGTCACAGGCCTAAGATCGTCATCCGCTAATTTTAGATATACTTAACCGTCAGCAAGTGTTGGAGATAAACCGACGTTCCGTCAAAAACATCATCAAAAACAGGTTCATCGTCGTAGTACGCTCTAACTACCCACATGTATTTAGGCATCGGAATGGTTAGTACTTTTATTTTATTATTAATATTTTTACTTAATAAATATTCTTTATATTTTTCTATCCAAGTCAAGAACAACTCCAAATCGATGTCCAGTTCTCGTTTTTCAATCTTCTTTTTAAATTCACGGTAGTACGCGTATATTCGTGGGAACGTTAGCCTAATTTTCGGATATACAGGTACTAGCAATTTTTCAACTTTTACGCTGTCATAGCCCATTTGGAGCCACTCATTTTCCCATTCTTGGAACGAATCATCACGAGGCGTAACTCTGCTATAGGGGCCTATTTGGTCATCGTGGACATATAGCTCCTTCACCCTTCTTTTACGGTCACATCTGTAGCCACTTATGACTACCGCATGGCGAGACATTTCTCGTCGTCTTTTTAGAACGAGGGCTGCAACAAGAGGGAGTCCCGCATTCAGGTATGCTTTTACCGCTGTAGTTATAATATTACCGCTTTCAGCACCTATGACTTCTATGTCAAGACCTATCGATCTAACGTAATTTATCATTTGCTCCCAGGTGAGGCCACTAGATGGAAAAGCTCTGTATGGGCTAGGAAACGAAGTGGCTACCTCGGTGATTTCTGCAGGTGAATGTCGGATCGTCCCAAAAATGCCGCTCAAGGGGTTAAGTGCAGACCACAGAGCAATCGTAGCACACGCACTAACTCCTTGATCTTGCTCTTGGTACGGAAGGGACTCTATTACCAATGGAACGCCAAAAAGTGAGGCCGTGTAGCTAGCAGTAACGAAAAAGCGTTTTTCATCTCCATCAACCAGCGGGTATGTTTTCAAGACGGTTCTACCTATAAGTGGCTGATCGTTAGATGATTTAATCGGTCTAACAACCACGAAACCGAGGTATGAAGACTTTAAATAATCAACTTGGTTTGTTTCCAATGATTTATAAAAAGTCTCTAATGAGAAATCTTCCGAAAAGAAATGAATGCGCGTCGTAAATTTACTTATTTCCTTGAAAGATCTAGAGTAAAATTTCTGGTAGTCTATCATGTAGTCCTTGTCTACGTATCTCTCCTCAACGACGAAAGTCTTAGCCCCTATCTCGCTAAGATATTTGGTGAGATACTGGCTTCTCAAACTGTTCCCTATGTAGATTTGCAAATTTTCTTTAGAAAATTCGTGAACAATATTATCAACCATATTTAAATCTATTTAAATTGTAAAAACTTTTTTCAGATCCTCCTCTGTCAACATGCCGTATCTCCTTTGATACTCCTCCGATAGCTCTCGTAGATTGGGATCAGACCGGAGTTCGCTAGCAATTTCCTCCAAAATAGAAACTATCTCCTTTTTCTCATATTTCATCACAATCACCATCTTTACTTAACTCTAAACTATATATAAAAGTTACTAAAATTGTGTTTTCCTGCCAATTCTTTTTCCGGCTCAAGTAGATCATGCTACCAACTATGCTATTTTAAGTTTTTAATTTATTTTTATGATTCTAATCTACAGCACTATCACAGTGGTAGATAAGGGAAATTCAGAAGATGCGACAAGGCGGCTCTGACTTCCTAACCCGCTCCACCCTTTTTATTCTCTCAAACTAACTTATACCAATGAAGGCAGCTCTCTACATCAGAGTTTCAACAGACGAACAGGCGAAAGAGGGATTCAGCATCGCCGCCCAACTCGAACGCCTTAAATCCTTCTGTTCCTCAAAGGGCTGGCGGATATACAATGTCTACATAGACGAAGGATACACTGGTAGAGACACAAACCGACCCGGATACAGGAGCATGATGCGTGACATCAAGCACTGGGATGTATGCGTCGCAATCAAGCTTGACCGCCTTCACCGCAACCTCCGCAACTTCATTTCTTTCCTTGACGAAATCCAGCGTAACAAAAAGCATCTCGCACTCGTCCACGAATCCGTTGACACATCATCAGCGATGGGGCGCTTCTTCTTGAACCTCATGGCCTCTATCGCCCAGCTTGAATCAGAACAGATAAGCGAAAGGGTAAGGATGGGAATGGAGCAGGCAAAGTGCGAGGGCTATCACGTTGGCAGGCCACCAAAGCTCTTCAAAACCAAGAGGGTAGATGGCCATCTGAAGATAGAACCTACCGATATAGTATGGAAGATCCACAACATGCGCAAGCAGGGTATGAGCCTGAGAGAGATAAGCGAAGCTACGAACATACCAGTCTCAACTATCCACCGCACTCTTCAAAAGCTTGAAGTACTGCTTCAGGATGGAAGAGATTAGCCCCTCCTCTTTTTTCAAAAGGAAGTCCTTTCGAGACACTCTTTCACCCTAATTTCAAAATTATCTTATATCTCTTAATTCAGGAAATAACGCTTTTTTAAGAAAATCCGAATTCTACCCCATTTTTAAAAAAGAAACCGCCACCGCATCGTGGCCTTTACAGAGGAGACCGCACCCTCGGCCCGGGTGGGAACAACATTTCCAGCCCCCTAATTAATTCCTATTTATTTCTATAAGGGAGGGAGGGGGTACCCGCTTAGGGGTTTTTATATGCTCATTCCTACTATTTACGATGGGAAGTGAAGAACTTCTCCGAAAACTCAGCAGCATTGAGATGGCGAACTACAGCCATGCCGTTGATGTCAGCAGCTTCTTCAGAGAGTGCGAGAACTACATTGCAACTCTCTTCTCCCTCGACGCCATCACTGAGCAGCAGGCAGAGGAATATTGGCGGGAGTGGGATGAGGCCCTACAGGTTTATTCAAGACAGGGAGGAGGCTGGAAGCTTGCCTGGAGCAAACTTGCCCGCTTGAGAGCGAAACTGATCAGAGAACTCGTCAAGAACAACATCCTCGAGTTCGTCAGCGAGGTTCTTAACGTGGATCGCATAGATGTTCTTCCGGTAGAGGAATAGACAGGTGAGGTGTGATTATGGCAGCGACGGTGAAAAGTCTCAGTGACGCAATGGCTCTCCGCCTCTACAAGGAGATCACCATGCACAACCCAGATTTCAGGGGTACCACCGTGGAAATATACGGCTCAAAGGGCTCAGCCAAAACCACTCTCATGCTCAAGATCGCCTCACGCATTGTCTGCACATACGACTTTACAAACTGGCAGAAGGAGCCAGTGATCTGGAGGGGGCGAACAGTTGACATGTGGACGTGGTACCCAGGAAAAGTGAGAGTCTTTGTCCACGCAGATGATGACCCCTACTTCACAACCGAGTCCGGAGAAGAACTCAAAGTCAGGGTAATAAAATACGAAGACATCAGGGACGTCCTAAACAACCTCAACGAGTTCAATGTCGTATATGAGCCGACGACCTATCAGCTAGGAGACAATTTAAAAGAGATGATAGCAAGAAGGGCGGCAATCTCAATGAGGCAGCTAAACGACATAGATGTCGACTCCACTGTCTGGTGGTTCGAAACCATTTACGAAGTGCTGAAGCGAAAGGATAACAGATTCATAAGCCTGTTTTTTGATGAGGCCGACGAACTGTTTCCTGAAAACCCGAGCGGGCTGAGATGGCATCTTCAGGCGTGGCTTAAGGACAGTGTCAAAGATTTAAGAAAAAGAAACATAAGCATGTACTACAGCGCCCACTCGCACACGGATGTCGATTCCCGCATTCGCACTAAAATGCAGTACCGCATTTTGATGAAGGGAGCGAGAGTTCCAAACAACAGCCTGATCAACAAACGCCTCCCTCTCTTTCTGGATGTGGGGGAGGCAATCATCGAAAGAGACGGTTTCGGAAAATTCCGCTTCGACAAACTCCGCCGCAAGGAAGTTGTGGTAGTACATTTTTCATGACTGAGAGATCGAATTTGGTGCTGGTCTTTTTCATCACTCTTTCTTTCCTAGTAGTATACCACATACAGGAGGACATATCCACAAAATTTGAGGAATATTGCAACAGCAAGTATGGAGAAAACTGGACAGTAATCGCATATTACGACTGGCATTGCGGATTGGGCTTATGCTACAGATGCGATAACAAGACTTTCGAAACAAACCTTTCGAAACACCCGCTTTATAATTTTTAAAGGATAAATCCCACTATTTTTGGAAAAGCCTGGTGGGTGTGTTAGAAATGCTGGAGGCGGTAGCAGCCCCCGTATACGAAGTGTTGGTGGTGGTGGCAACAGCGTACTTCTGCCTGCTGATGGTCGTAAGAGTGGAGAGAGTGCAGAACTTCATCAGGGCGAAGATACACGTCGTTGGACTAGGAATGGACGACAAGGCATATGCTGCAGCTGTGGGCACGGCAGTCACAGTCATAGCAGTTGCCCTCGCGGTAATCTTTGGAGCCATCATAATCGGAAATGTACAGGGCTCTCTACCGACTGGGCTTGACAATCAAACGCAGACTCTCATCACAAATGTCGTGAACAACGTCTTCTCAGCCTTTAACTTGATGTCGACTGGAATCATCGTACTCGTCGCAGGCTTCATACTGACGATACTCGTCGCAGGCTTCCTCGTGAGAAGGTAACAGGGAGGTGCAGCGATGCACTACACCCTTTTTTTATAACAATTGGCCTAGCAGCAGCGTTCACGATTCTCGCTCTCGTTCACACAAGGACTACCACTATTACATCCATCATAGCAGCTATCCTCTATGTAATCCTCGCAGTCCACAGCTCTGCAGTCGAGTACTCAGTTGTTGATTACACCTATGTCTCCGGAAACACAACATACTACGCCTACAAAGTGCTGAGCTATCCAGAGTTTGTCTACTTCTTCTGGTTTCTCTGCTCGTTGATGCTGCTGCTGTGCTTCCTCTCCATTCTCGAAATCCTGAGGGAGAGTGCAAGAGTGGGGAAAGTTAGGGTGAGGAGCGGTGAAGAGGAGGAAGAAATGAGGAGGAGGTAAAAAATGGCTGATAAGCAGATTATCCAGTATCTACCGTCATATGAAAAGCACAAGCTCGCAATGCTCGAACTCGATGAAGTGCCTCCAGAAGTCAAGCGCGAGTTCTGGGGGCTATTAACCAGACATGTGGAGCTGACATTCATCCCCTCCCCACAGGTCCTCAAATCATACCGAAGAGATGTGCGCCAGATCCTGAGAATATGGGGATGGACCTGCTCAGATAAACGGACGATGGACGACTTTTTTGAAGAAATGCAGGTTGAATTCCTCGTTAACAAGATCCTCCTTCCAAAATCGATCCATAGAGGAGAAAGAGAGCTCCAGGCGACGGAAATCAAACGCCTCGAGTCCATCGAGTCATCTGAAAAGGAACCGTCGAAGGGGATCTCGGCCAAAGTAGGGAAGATGTTCGGAAGAGGGTGATATTGTGGACGGCATCACTCTTATCTTCATGCTCCTCTTCGGAATGCTTTTCTTCGCTGTGGTGGCCGTTTACTTCTTCCTGTCCCTGCCAGTTCTGCCATACATCATAAGCAGAATCCTGCAGAGGGACATGCTCGTCGTTCTCGGCAGAAACGGCCGCATGAAGTTCATGAGTGCTGACTACAAATCGCTCGAGATTGTCAAAAATGCCGCCTGGCTGCCCAAAGAACCGGTTTACTACAACTTCGCCGGAGTGCAGGTGGCAGTGGTTTACGATGCATGGGGTGTACTTCTCAACCCAGAGATGCTATCAGCCCTCGAAGAGCTTGCAAAGTACGGTGT
This sequence comes from Thermoplasmatales archaeon JdFR-43, assembly GCA_002011355.1. Lineage (GTDB taxonomy): Archaea > Thermoplasmatota > E2 > UBA202 > JdFR-43 > JdFR-43. The sequence goes on from MTNE01000151.1 coordinate 13,296, forward strand.
GAAGGATTACGCCGACTTAAAGCTCTTCTTTGATCGCATAAACGATGCAAAGGACAAGCTGAAGATCCTCGAGCCAATTGTTCAGGATGCTTCTCTCCTCATCAGATACGGAGTTTACGACAAAAGCGACCTCGATGCTCTCAGCCTCGATTCGCGTACAATCAGCAAACTCAGAGAGGCATACGACAGAGTGGAGGAATATGCAAACTCGCTCTCAGGGAAGAAGGGAGAGAAGGAGAACAGAAAAGTTACGGCACAGCTCCTCAGAACAATCTCCGACTCTCTAAACATCCTCAGCCTCGAGAGCGTTGCGGCAAAAGCTCTTACTCTCATCGACATGAACAGCCTTGAGCGCTATTTCTACCCCATGTATCCGCAAGAGATCAAGGCGATGGTTGACGAGAAGATTGCAGAGATTGCAGAGGACTACAGAGGTGGAGTGGCAAAGGTTGCAGCCTACGCAATTCTCGGCCTCATAGTCCTAATGGGCGGTGCTATTGGCTTCAGCATCGTGTGGGGGGTTCTGACAGGAGGTGGTGGATAAATGTCATCCGCAGATGCCATAATTGCCGTTTATCAGAGACAGCAGCAACAGCAGCAGCAACAGGGGCCGGCGCCTAACATCGACATTCAAGCTCCGTCGACGAGGGAGATGTACAGAGAAGAATATCAGAGAATCTACTCCCAGCCGGAGGTTAGAAAGCCGATCAGAAATCCCACTTTCGAATCTATACGCGAGACTTCTGTAACACAACCTCAGTCACCAGCAGCCTCCAACATCGACATTCAGGCCCCATCAATGCAGGAGCTGTTCTGGAAGAAATTCACCGCTGAACCTCCTGAGCGCCCTGAGCCCGAATATGTGAGAATGAGTCTTGATTCTGTTCCTCAAAAAGCCCCACTAATCTTTCCATGGTTGATAAGCCAGTTTGAAAGCTTTAAACAATGGGCTACCCAAAAAACAGCCACAGATATATTAAAGGAGAGAGCTGAATCTCTTGAACCGAAAATCGCTGAGTATGAAAGTGAGGCAAAGCTGTACGAGCAGAAATTGAGTGAATATGGTGAGATAAAGTCACAGTACGAATCACTAATCCAAACCTCAAAAGAAAAAGGTTGGTTGAGAGAGGCCGAACCAGGACAACTCATCTTTACAGGTCCAGAGGAGGCATTACAAAGATTAAAGTCATATGAGGAAAAACTGAGTAAAGAGTATTCGGATGTTGTGGGTTCTAAGTCCTTAGAAGAATACAGAAGAGAGGTCAGCGAATATAACACACTGAGATCAGAATACATGGCCCTTGTCCAAGCTTACAAGGAGAAAGGATGGCTAAAAGAAGCTGAACCAGGACAGCTAATTTTCACAGGTCCTGAAGAGGTGTTGGAAAAACTAAGAGATTACCAAGAGAAGCTCGACAAAGAATACTCTGAACTTGAGAGAATACATGTAGGGCTGGAAGAGAAGTATTCCAGCATAGCAGCGGAGACATCTGAACTGAAAACGAAGGCAGAGATGTTTGAAGAACTCTCTCCCACTGTAAAACTGGGAGTTGAAGCTTTTCCAGAAAAGCTCGAAGAGGCTTATCTTGGAGAGAAATGGTATAGAGAGCATTCAGCATTGTATGAAGCTGGATACTCCCTAGGGAAATTTACCGAGAAGCTACAAAAGGGTATAACAGGAGTCCTACCACTTGAAACTTTTGAAGTTCATGGTGTAAAAGTTGGCGAAGCTGTGGAGAGTGGTGTTGCAGGTTTTATAGGCTTCCCATTTCTCCTTGGCTCCGAGATACTGCAGGGAGCAGGATTGACTGAGGCCGCAATAAGAACTGGAATTGCTCCATCTCCAGAAAAATCAGTCTACAAGGTACCAACAACTACAAGGGAGATACTAAGACCTGTAGGAGCAAAGAAGGCAGTTGAGCATCCAGCAGAATTTGGAATAGAGCTTGGGACAGCTCTGGCAACTGGAGCAGCTTTTGGTTTAGCCTACCAGAGGTCTCCGGTAAGGCCAGCAGTTACAAAGATAGACCTCTACGGTCCGAAAGGTGTAAGCATAGGGCTGGAGTTTCAGAGAGGCGCTTACACGGAATTTAAACCAGCCCTTACAATAATGAAGGGAGCAGACCGAATCATTTCAAGGTATCCAACAGTAGATTTAGCCAAGATTGGAAGAGAAGGTTTTGCTCCGAAATTACCAATGGAAACAGAAATTATAGCCCGCTCCATTGGAGAGGAGGCGCCAAAGATTTACCACGCCAGAGAGGTTAGAAAGAGAACGGTCAAGTCAGGAGTAAAACCCGAAGAACTGACACCATTTATCGAGGAAGTGCTGAAAAGACACGAACTTCCACCAAAGGCTGCAAAAGCTATTGTTGATGTGCTACGCACCCAAAAAGCGGAGGTTTATGGCAGTGTACCTCAAAAAGCGGCTGCCCAAACTGTTGGCGAAGTAGGAGTTGCAAGGTTACCCAGAGACATAGACATCGAGGTTAGCGATCCACTGAAATTCGCTAAGTCAGTAGCAGAGAGAATAAACAGAGAAGTTGGTGAAGAGGTTGTAGAGGCTCGCGGAACAGATGTTATAGTCAAGAAAACTGGAAAGAGCTTATTCGACATCCACGGTAAGGGCGAAGAGTATTCTACGAGGTCAAAGTACATAGCCTATGGTTTGAAACCAGAAAAATTAGCAAAGACACAAGAAGGAATCCAGGCAATAACGCTGAGCGAACAGGCCACGCGAAAACTCGAAGGCAGCATGAGAATATGGCCAGAAGGAGTCGAATATGGACCAGTAAAGGGTAAAATTGCCCCACTCCATGAAGGTCGAATGAAAGACATTGCAGACTACTATTTTGCTGAAATGGCAAACATAAAAGGTTTGGAACTGAAAGGAAAGACATCAGAAGCCCTTGAAGCCAAAGCCCATCTTGAACAATGGCTCGAAATGTGGGGCAAGGACATAGCTAAATCCGTGAGAAAGGCATATGAAGATGCATATACTTCACAAGGGGAGAAAGCGCTGATTGCTCGATTTGGAGAAGAAGGAGAAGGATTCAGCAGTCTTGTCAGCAGCCCCATACAACCTGCTGCTGCATTTTCAATGCTAATTTCATCACCTGTAAAATCTCGGCTAAAATCAGGCCAAGATTATTTCAAGTCCCTAATTGAGTCGCCCATTGAATCTCCTTTCAAATCCCCTATCGAATCAGAATTTCTGTCTGAATTTGAATCTCCCATTGACTCCCTCTTCAAAAAGTCGCCTGCTAAATCACCTTCTCAGTCACCTGCTGAGTCACCTTCAGAACTTTCAGAGTATCTCGAGTTGCCCTCTTCATCGCTTGGTTCCTTTAGTGAGATTCCAAGTTATCCAGAAGTTCCCTACTATTCAGTAGAGGCTCCATCTCCAGTTGAATCTCCTTCTCCAATCGAAATTGAATCTCCAATCGAATATCCGCCAGAGATTCCCGAATCTCCCCCACCCTATCCTCCTGAATATCCACCACCGGAGACTCCTCCACCAACATACCCACCAACCGTACCTCCACCTGAGATACCGATTATCCCTCCATTATTGGGAGCTGATTTCCCAGGCCTCTGGGGAAGAGAGCCCGTTTACCCAGACTGGTGGAAATACCGGGAACTCGTGCATCCAATCGCCACCCCCTTCCAGCTTCTCGGTTTAGAGAGTAGAGGTGTTAAAAATGCCAGAAGAAAGAAGAGAAGGAAGAAGAAATCTTAAACTGGATGATAGAGGTGTAGCGTATGCCTGGATAGTTATACTCATCTCCATCTTCGCCGTAATGGTCTGCTACACAGTTCTCTATGACCCACTTGTCTACTTTTACGATTATGGAATGTCAAAATACGGAGACAGAGAGGAGTACGCAAATCTAATGAACAATGTCATGTACATGGTCCACTATTTCGTTGTTCCCTTCATCATCTCACTCGTGATCTACGGAATAGTCTCGGCAATCAGAAGAGAGGGAGATTACTGGAGGTGATAGAGATGCGCTCCCTTCTCGTTCTACTTTTTTTGCTTACAGTTATCATAATTCCAGCTCAAGCAGTGAATGTTCTCTACGATGTCGAAAATTCAAATATACTCGCCCCTATTTCAGAAAATCAATTCATCGATTTAGATATGTCACTCAAAAGTTTCGAAACACACTACATCAAATTACTAAATTACTCAACAGCACAGCGTTTTTACTTATCAAACGAATATGTAGTGCCAATTTGTAAAATTGGTAACGAAGTATATTTGATTGCTAATAACATCTCAACAGGTGTTTCTGACCTCATTATCGTGAATTCCTCAACTGAGACATTCATTAGGTATGACCTAAACTTAGAGGTAGGGTCAGGAAGCTGTGATGGTAATATTGTATTCTTGTTTGGAAATGGATCAATTTACAAACTCGAAAATAACAATCTGATAGAATACCTTCTTGTGATTAACGGAAATATCACCACAGATATTGTCGGTGTTTGTAAGGGCGGCTATTGTTTTGTAAAGGCAAACAACGCCTATACTTACGAGAAATACTTCCTAAAGGTAGAATCGTCGTCGATGAATGTGGTTTACGCTAAGAAAGGAAATTTAGTACCAATAAATGTCTCGAAAACAGAGGAGATTGGATATGAAACGTATGACAGTGGCGGGATTGAAAGATACACTTTCATTTATTCACTGAATAATGGAACATTGCAGAAAAATATTGCTCTAAACCTCGAACCAAAAGGGATAACAACAAATGGTAAAACAATTTGGGTAACAGGCTACGATCCGAACAGCAATAACTACAAACTTGTCAAAATCAATGCAAATTTATTCTCACTCGAAAGTATTTACATAATATCAGCAGACATTGTAGATTCAGTAACTCACATTGATAGCAAAATCATAGTAACAGGAAGGTCTGGAGAGAATGCAAGAGTTCTCGTAGGAAGTTCAGAAAATCCTTGTCAATTCTATCAATGTGAGTACATAGGCCCAGACATAGTTTATTATGGTCACCAAACACCTTCTTTCGAAGATGTATCAGCAGTACTCCCTTATTTCAAGGAATTCTCTCTTGGAACTGGGTCACCCCTCTCCCCAACCTTTGTTGGATATGATAATGTAACAGTACTTTGTCTCAGTGACATAGATCTAGAGGTAAACTCTGCTGTCCTTGCCGACAGAATAGAGTTCAGTTGGAGTGTTGGTGATGCACCTGCAGGAAGTATAACCTACGATGTCTACCTTGATGGCGTCAAAATCATGAACCAGACAACAGCAACGAACTACACCTACTACTCTCCAGCTACTGGCTCCCACATGCTCTGTGTCGAGGCATACTGGAATGGATTACTCGCTGATCAAGCATGTACCCTCGCCATATATGAGTCACCATACTACCTCTACCGAGTTAGAACCGCCATAAAAGTAATGCAACTCAATCAACCTATAGCAGGAGCTCAAGTAGTCGTCAAAGATTCAAACAATAACACTGTTTTTGAGGGTGTAACAGGATACGATGGCAGAGTGGGTGTCGAGCTATACTACAACCAACGCTACAATGTAACTGTAACTCATGACTCTATAACTACCTCCAGAACATTCTATCCAACTCAACAAGAGTTCATTATCTACCTCCCTTCGTCAGCCAGTGTTGGCACGGAAACTCTAACAGTCTATGTCTATGATGAGCTGTCTGGCCAGCCAATCGAGAATGCCCGCATCATCGCAGGCAACAGCTACGCTCACACCGACAGCTCAGGCAAAGCGACGGTCAGCAGAACTGGAGCCGTAAACATAACCGTAAGCTGCCCTGAGAAGGGCATTCCGCCACGCACCTTCTACGTTCCATCTGACCAGAACACCACAACCGTCTACATCGCTCCAAATGTCATCAAAAACACTGTTGTTATCAAGGACATAACCGGAAACTACTACCAACCACTCGTAATCATCAAGAATGGGGATCGTACAGTCACGAAAGCATTCACGGACAAGCAGAACCAGCTCGAGACATATCTTGTCGAGGGCATTCCCTACAAGTTTACCCTAATCTCAAACGGAAAGCAGAGGGAGTGTGGCATCTACTACGCATCATCGACTGGCACCGTAACCATCGTAGTAGGTGAACTAAAGCTAAAGCCATCAGTCGCCTTGTTCCGAACAACCGTATCCTACGACATAGGCTACGATCCTGACACACAGACTGTTTACGGATATTACTATGATAAAGCAAACAAAACCGACTGGGTGAACTTCACGGTCTGGAACTGGAACAAGACAAAGGTCCTCTACTCCTACAATGGAACCCCAAACAGCCCTGTGGAATTCACATATCCCTATTCTGGCAATGATAGCGTCATAGTTGAAATTACAGCGAAAAGAGGAGACTACACATTCCACGATCTCAAAGTAGCATCGGTTGGTGTCAACCTCAACATACCGATGTTTAGAGGAGATTACAAGCTCGAGCAGCATGCAGCAGCCACAGCCCTTCTTATCTTTTTCGCCGGTTTATTCAGCTATGTACACTCGAGACAGGGGGCTTTGATGGTCTGTCTGTTTGCGTGGTTCCTGTACATGGTTGGATGGCTGCAGATAACGACTGCAATTCTCACAACTGCCACCGTGATCGCGATCTTCGGCCTCTTCGGAAATAGAAACGTGAGGTGATAGCTTGAGCATGGATGATGTGTATAGGTGGGTTGAGGAAGTTGAGCAGGTTAGAGTTGGAAGAGTTGAGAGTGTAAGGAGAGAACCGAGGAAACAGAGAGTCTGCAAAATCCACGAAATCGATACTCCGGACATCGACCTCCTCAAAATTTTCTCCGTTGCAGATGAGGTTCACATAATCAAGAACGGCAGCGGTGGAAAGAGGAAGTTCACGGTGAAGATCTTCGTCGATGGCATCACATCTCCGGTGCCAGAGACGAGAAAAGCGAGCCTCATCGAGAGGTTGTTTGCCAGGCTAATGGGAGTATGAGACTCTACCACTTCAGCCTATTCATCTTTCTGACAATTATGAGCACGAACATACTCAATTCTCTCGGCGTCTTCAACTACATGCTGAGACTCGACGAGCAAGGAGATTTTCAGTATAACAACACGACATTCGTCTTCAGCGTCACGGATCTCAATCCACTGACCTTACTCATGTTAATCTTCCAGCTCATTACGATCTTCTACAAGACACTGACAGTTCTCCCCTTCCTGATGGAGGATCTCAAGCTACCGACAGGTACGGCTCTTGCAATCAGCAGCATGGTCTGGTTCATCTACGGAATCGGAGCCATTCAGTTCTTGCTCAATCGCAGTCTCAAAGCATTCGAGTAGGTGGTGGGATTGAGCTACATAGACTACATCTATCAGGGACCGGAAGGGTTGCTGTATGCAGTGCTTGCTCCCTTCCTAGATGTCTTCGGTTACTGGTTCTTCGCCATCCTCTACTTCCTCGCTGTTGGAATGATCTGGATAAGAGGACAGGACATCACTCTCCCAGTCGTGCTCGGCATCATCGTTGGAGCTGCGATGAGCGTCGCTCTACCTGCTGAGGCTCACATGGCCGGATACATCCTGATTGGGTTGGGAATGGCTGTCATCCTGTATAGAGTTATGAGGAGCCCGGGGTGAAAGTTTGCACGGCGAAATCTGGCTCGAGAATAATTTCGTGGGGATAAGGGTTGGGAAAAAGAAGAGGTACTTCTCCGACATAGATGAGGCCTTCGAGAATCTGCGCAGAGAGTTCAACAAGGCGGCGAAGAAGTTCTGGGACGAGATAAACGATGAACTGGAGAAGAGGAGGTTGTTATGAAGAAGTTAATTCAAGTTGGAATGGTGCTTGGGATCATTTTTTATGTGATCTGTATTGCGTCAGCTGGTAAAGTCGATGTTGGCACGAGTGGAAAGGTAGGTATAGGCGAATACTCTATTGAATATCAAGTTGTCAAGGCTGGAGGCAAGACATACACGCCAGAATGTTTCGAGTGCGATTTGCCTATTGCAATAACCTACAATGCACCGGCTGGGAAGGATCTGAAACTGATTAACCTCGCAAAAGGCTACTTTAAGGTCAAAGAAGGAAAGAGCATTTTTGGCCGAGCAAAGCAGGATAAAATCAAGTTTAAGCAACTTGAAATTCTCGTAAATAAGAGCTACACTGTCGATGTGCCTGTTTATGGCTGGATCCAAGATGGCGGTAATTGCTCATCAATACAGATAAGCGGAAACACTTTGAAGTGTATTATAAATTCAACCTTCTACTACACAGTGGCGAAAAATGGAACTTCAGCGACAGCGAGAAGAGTATGGGATGGCTACAATAGCACGCATTGGTGGGGAAGCAAATGGATAATCAAAAGCTGGAAGACTGAAACACGATATAAGTGGGTTTGGAGGCCAATAAAACCGACAGATAGAGTCTCGCCAGGTGAGACAGTCGTTATAAACTTCCATGCTTCGAGAGTGCCTGATGCAGGCCGCTTTAAAGCAGATTTCATACCGCAAGTGAGCATAAATGGCATTAATCTCGATTTCTCTAACCTCGCTTGGTGGAATGCGAGTTGGGAGAAAGTGATGCTGTTTAATGTTACAACACCGCCGACAACGGCTGATGCGGTGTACAAGCTCGTGATTGACGGCGCCAATTGGACGCTCTACAATGCAACTGGAGCGGTTGAGGCTACCGCTACCTCAGCGGTATTTTGGTCTCTCGTACAAGCAGATGGAGATGATTTGAGGATAGCGAACGAGTCAAATGAGATCTACTGGTGGCGTGAAAGTTGGGACTACACAAATCAGAAAACAACGGTCTGGATACGCCTTCCAGCTGGCTCAGAGATGATTAAAGTTGTTTATGGCAATGATAATGCAACAGCAACAGCATATGAAGATCCAACAAAAGTTTTTGATTGGTATGACGTGGATTGGGGTGATTTAACACAATACACCTATGTTTATGTAAATGCCAATTATACATGGTCACAAGTTTTGAGTGGAATCGATGGCAACACCCTTGAGGCGAGTACAACAGAGATTGGTAAAACATATTTCAACACTCAAGCAACATTAAACGACTTAATTATAGAAGTAGATGTGAGGAGGACAGGCACAAGTACAAACGAACAACCTGGTGTTGTGATGTATGCAAATTCGAGTTATTTTATTGAGTTCAGATTGTCAAAATATTCAACGACAGACGTTATGTACATAATAGAGTATATAAACAATACTGAATATTCAACTAGTATAACTACGACAACAAACTTCAACTCTATATACCACCTAATTGTTAAAAAGAAAAATTCTAAAGTTCTGTTCGAGGTGTATAATGTAAGCAACAATAACGCCTTTGTTGGTAGCCTATCAAAATCTACAAACTTTACATTTGATGTTATCGCCGGTTTGATGGCTGCCTCAGGTGCAGGTACTATGTATTTCGACAATTTAATAGTATATACAATAGTTGACTCGGCAAACTTTTTGGATGGACGAGAACAGCCCGTCGCAAAACCACCAACAGATCCAACAAACATCACATTCAACCGCACTGCCTACTATGTTGGCAACATAATCAACGCCACAGCAAGCGGTTCGACTGATCCTGAAGGAGTTGGCGTTACCTACTACTACAACTTCACTGTAAATGGAGTGGAAAAGCAGACATGGAGCACCGATAACACCTACAAGATAACCGTCGACGATGCACACGCACAAATCATGGTCTGTGCAAAGGCCTACAACGGTTACAGGTTTAGCAACGCTACCTGTGCGTACATTCCACCTGATGGCTATGTGCAGAACACTCCACCAGTTGTAACCTCCTACGACACTGATAAAGACTCCTACATGGTCGGAGAGAACATCACAGCTACAATGACTGCAACAGATGCCGATAACGATACTCTAACCTATGAATACAAATTTGAGGATGTCACAACCGCCACGATTCTGCAAGACTGGAGCACAAACAACATTTACACAGTGACGGCAGCAGAGGATGGACATACCATAAGAGTGTGGTTCAGAGCTTACGACGGCTACAATTACAGCAGCGAAGTTTACAAAGATGTTGTTGTGGCGAAGGCCACACCACCGCAAATCATCAATGTAACCCCAGCTCCACCAATCACAATTTACGAGGGCACCATCACATTCTCGGCAACCGTTAACCAAACAGCAGACTGCGAGTGGGTTTTGAACGGAGCAAGGCAGGAATGGGATAGCGCCACAACTTCCCCATCCTTCACATACACGTTCTCAGCTGGCAACTACACTCTAACCCTAATTGCCCACAACCACACCCTTCCGAGTCTTACAGATTCCTATACATGGCAGATTAGCGTATCTGTTCAGCCAACTCCAACACCCGAAACATACAGAATCCTGAAAACCTCCTCACTGTCTGCCCTTCTCCTCGCAAGCCTCGCAGCCTTCATGCTTATCCTATTCGGCCTCGTCGCATACCTTGCCGGAAAAACCGGTTCAGGGGCTGCACTGCTCATAGTCAGCGTTATCATCTTCGTGATGGTAATGTTCGGCCTGTGGGCTGCTCTGCACATGTTCAAGCTCGCAGGCTGGACCTGAAGGAGGTGGTAGCTTGAGCAGGAGAAAGAAGTTGGATCCGCTCGGAGAGGTTATGAGTAAGGTGGCACAGGGATTTGACCTGTCGCCACTCGACAGAAAAATCCTCTCCGCCGGAATAGACGGAGCGAAGAAAGCGAAGAGTGAAAAGAGGAAAAGAAGGTAAGAAGAGGGGAGGTGGTATGAGTAGGAGAAGGAGAGGAAGAAGAAACGTTTACCTCGGAACCGATCCGAGGGTTCCCGACATAAACAAGCCAGGACTCGACAGCCTCACCGAAGTCGGAAGGATATGCGAGGCAATCATCGAGGACTATCAATCCGGGAAGATATCGAAAAAGACTGCAAGTGGCCGCTTCGCCAGACTTCACAACACCATAATCCCTCGTGACTCCGACTTCAAGGGAGAGAAGAGAAGGAGAGCTCTCAAAATAGTGGAGAAGTACTGGGATATGCTTTAGAGGTGAGAAATGGGTATCCTTGGTCGCCTGAGAGGATTAAAAGAGAAGCTGAGTGATGATGATCGAGTTCGCAGAGAGCAAATAAGGCAGCTCGCCAGAAGCGCTGAAGAAAAGCTCGAGCTTGCTGAGGAAAAGAGCCAAGCAAGAAAAATAATAGAGAAGGCCAGAAAAGCTGGCGTGGACATAACGGAATTCGAAGCGCTTGCCTATGTCAAGGAATCTAAACGAAGGGGACAGAGAAGGGCAATAATGGAGGATCTGCTTGGACTTCCTGGAGCACCTGAAAAGAGAGGAACACGAAAGAGAGGAAGGAGCAAGATCGATACACTGCTGGACTTGAGCGAAAGATATGTAGCAGGATATGAGGCTACCTTTGGCGCTTTCAGTGGCTTCGAGAAGCTGAGAACAAGGCAGAAGAAGAGAGGGCGCAGAAGTAGAAGACGAAGCGGTAGTGATAGTATGGACGTAATGAGCCTGCCAAATCCCATGGACTACCTCTGACTTCCACCGACCTTTTTTAAATCTCTCTCAGAGCTTTTACTATCGTATCCCTATCATATCTCCGCATTATGTACCTCGTCCTGCCCTTACCCTTCTTTCCGAAAACCAGATCTATGAACCTCAATCTCTCCAGCTTACCAATTATCTCGTAGAACCTCTCATAGTAAAGCCCCACTTCAGACTTCATTATTGCAAAAACATCTCCTGTGGCGATTTCCTCATTTTCGAGAGTGTATATGATCTTCAACGCTTCTCTTTCATCACTGTTCAGAGCTGCAATACTTTTTGTGAGCATCAGCATTTCCTCCCCCTCTTTGGCCCTCTCCACATCACTTATCTCGATCTTCCTGCTGCCCCTCCTTTCGGCATTTTTGCCAGCATTGCGGAGCAGGTGCAGCCCGTAACGGATATCTCCATTCCTGGCTACGAGGCTCACTATTGCTTGGAACGCCTCCTCTGTAACCACATCGGGATAAAAGCCGTGCTCCACTCTCCACCGGAGTATCTCTTCTATCTCCCTCTTTGTGTATAGCGGAAATGCAATCTCGTGGAAGTGGAAAATGGAACCAAGATAAGGCTTGAGCCTTGCGATAAAGCTCTTACTCATCGCTATCGCTATTATCCCAACTTTGAACCCTGCACTTTTCAGGAAGGTCATCAAAATCTCATTAAGAACTCCGTTGGGAAGGAAGTTTATGTCATCGAGAGCTACGATGAGAACCTTTCCCTCTAAGTGTTCCTCGATCTCGCCCAGAAGTTTGAACAACGGCACACCTTTCTGTGGTGGCACCTTCCCACATACTTCCTCGAAAATCTTGGAGAAAACATTGTAAGATGTTCTAAGGATCGGACATCTGAGATATACCACAGGAACATCGTGTTCCTCAAGTTTTCCCAGCACATATTGCACAACAGTAGTTTTACCGGTTGAAGGTGGACCCACACAAAGAACGTGTCCAGGAGCATATCCACTCAAACTTGGTCTCAGCGATATGGCGAGATCGTTAATTTGTGTATCCCGGTGAAAAATGGTTGGCGGGAGGTATTCGGGGTCAAAAACCTCTTCATTCTTGAAGAGAGTCTCGTCACCCCACAGCAAGTTCATCTCACTCCCCTTCCTTCTTCTCCTCTACCAATTTTTTAAGCCTCTCTATCTCATCTTTCATGCTTAAAATTAGCTGAAGCACTTCTGGCTTTGTCAGTGCTTCAAGAAGCTTACTCTTCTCCCTCTCCCACTCCTCGACCTCTCTAACAGCCTCCTCTGTGAGCGGCAGCCCGCAGCGAGAGCAGTATTTCCCTTCTACAGGATTGACATAATCACATCGAGGACATTGTATGACATCCAAGTCCTTATCGCCATCCTCAGTTTTAATCCCATAGAGGTTCAAAATCGCTTTCTCAACATCCTGATCCGCGAGATGTATGTACACTTTAGTCATTCTCGTTCCAGGAACCCATCCCATGTACTTTGCTCCAACAGCTTCTGGCAATCGCTGAAGGAGTCTTGTTGCCCTGGTGTGTCTAAATAAATGAGGATAGATCTTTTTCTTTATCCCAGCTCTCTTTGTTATCTTCTTGAGCTGCTTGTAAAAGTCCTCGTACACCATAGACTTCATGTAGTTTTTTCCACTGAGCTTTATCCATAAAGGAGCGTTCGGATCTTCCTTCAGTGGATGGTCTGATAACCACTCTGCAATATATTTAGAAGCGTAAACGACCCTTAGCCTCCTTTTCATTGTTTTTGATCTTGGTAACCAGACTATTGCGCCATAATCATCAAACACAACATCTTTAACTCTCATTGCCCCAATTTCACCTATTCTTGCTCCAGTCTCGTAAATAAGAGCTAAAAAAGCTCTATCACGCGAATTAAAGCAAGCTTTTATTAAAGCCTCAAACTCTTCTGGAGATATTAGATCGTGTGGAGATATATTAGACTTGACATTACCGAGAGTGAACCAATCTACGAGTTCCTCCTTTCCCATCCACTTGAAAAACTTCTTAAATGTTTTTTTAACTTCGTAAACTGAGCTCTCGCTAAGATGACCTTTATTAATGAGCATTTGATAATGGGCAAGTACTTTTCTGATATCTTCTCTCGTGAACTCTTCCAGTTTCTTCTCCACTATGTCGAGAATCTTCATTAAGCAATTGACATAGCTTCGTACTCTGAATTCAGAAATTCCCTGAGCAAGTAAATCAATAGCAAAAGTCTCAACGATCTCGTAGTTTTCTGTGTGTCGTCGCCTAAATCTTTCGAGAGCTTTTGATACTCTTTGGTTTGGGTGAAAAGTTACCATAGTAATATCTCCTCACAGTGGAATATATCTGCAGACGCTAATCCGATAGTCAAGGAACTGAACCTGAAGAAAGTTGCCCCCGTCAGGGATCCGTCCCTCATAGCTCAGCAGAGCTTTCACAGCTGAGGACGGGAGGGCTCTGTAACTCACTAAAACTCAACTGTAATATAACTCTTACCCAGTGATACCCTCTGGTTTTAGCTGAACTATTGCAACAGGTCATGTGTAAAAATTAATATGTATTAAAAGATTTTAGGATCCATTTTTGAAAGTTTAAAAATTATTAATTTTTACTTATTGATGTCCGAGTGAAAGTTTTCAATTCAGATGTGTTTTCGAATCANAACTCTGATCAACACATCGAACAATTAGCCAATCAATAACCTGAATCCAATTGGTCTGANGGTAGTTCAATAGAAAACTATATATATACCTAATACAAAATTTCATAGCGAAAAGAAGTAGGAGGTGTGTTGGATGGCTGAGTTGCCGATGGCACCGGTTGACAGATTGATTAGGAAAGCTGGCGCCGAGAGAGTAAGTGCTGATGCAGTGGAAAAGATGGTTGAAGTACTCGAGGACTACGCTTTGCAGGTTGCAAAGAAAGCGGTGGACATTGCAAAGCACTCTGGTAGAAAGACTGTTACAGCAGATGACATAAAGCTTGCTCTCTCGATGTAAATTTTAAAAATATCTTTAATATTTTTAATTTTTTNAAATTTTGTTTTTAAAATTGAAGTATTCTGTTAACCCTCCAACTTTCTCTGGATTTCTNAGAAACTCCAGCGAAGAAAGATCTTCAACTAAACTGTACATGTCTTCACCTTTCAGTCCGAGAAAGTCGATCGGGTCTGCAAACCTTATGCTGGGAACTTTCAGATACCTTTCATTTTTCACCCAATCTTCGTTAATGTAGTAGTAGCAGGCACCCCTGAGTCTTGTATAGTCGTCGTAGAGGGATGAGAAACTTCTACAAACCCAGTTTGTCATTACAAGCCTGTCACTGGAAGAATTTACTGTTACATGCCCGTAATCAGGTGGTACGAGAACAACGTCCCCTTCTGATGCAAAAACCACTATGCAGTCCTCTATGACCTCAGGTCTCTCCCCTCTTTTCTGAAGAATGTATATCGCCTCTCCTTCCAGAACCTGATATATCTCGGGGTAACTCAATCCACANCCGGAATCAGGATGGTAGTGTCCATAAGTTTTGATCCTCTCTCCTCCNATGTTTGCTGGANGCATTACTGTATAATCAAATCTCAATTCGGCTTCCAGAATCCTCTCGTGATCTTTATCTTTTTTGTATGAATCTCTGAACATGTAATAGGCATCAAAATCTTCTGTCAGATATTCAGGAAATGCAAGCACTGGCTTGAGGTCAGAGGCCTTTCTTACTTCTGGCTTGAATGAGAACTCTCCAAATCTCAGTTCCATGAAATCACTCCAGGTTTTGCATTTAATAAGTTTCGTATGCTGTCAAAACTTCATGCTCTCAATGTACATTTCATAATATGTTTCGGGATCAACTTCAACAAGAGTAGTGTTGTCAACATCCAGAATNTAGATTGAATGAAGACGAGCATTTTTAATCTCACTNAGAGANACGGGTGGGTTGCTGTAATACAGGTCGCATAGTTTTTTTATCCTCATGAGGTCAGCCCTTCTTCTTTGTCTCGGAGGAAGTAGAAACACTTCCTCAATAGGCATTCTGTAATGTTGTGGGATACCTATAACAAATTTGGAGGAGTAGCCGCTGTATCGTGCTATTTTACTTGCTATCCTTGCTCTGAGATATCTGTGAGGATCAAGAGCATGGTAGGGGGGAACATATCCCGTTTCGATTTCAACGGCTGTATTTCCGAGTCCTTTTTCCCCGTAAACGTCGCAGCTTATCGAGTCGATGGTGTACTCAACTTCTGTTCTGTATCCCCTTGTAATCAGATATTTTGCAACGATGAGCTCCATTATTGAGTGAGCAGTGTTCACAACTCTCTGTCTTCTGAGTTCTATCAACCTGTCTCTCAGTCTCTGCACTTCCTTTACCTGTTCTTCACTCATGTCACTCGTCAATCTCTGAGTCAGTACATCAATGTCTTTTATGAAGTTCTCCATGTCAATACTATTCATATGCATACCTCCAACCAACAACTTTAAGTATTATTAGTTACATAGTAAACCTTGCAGGCGGGGGGTATGCTTCAGGGGAAAGGCAATTCCCAATCCTCCGGGCGATAACATCAAACGGAGGAAAGGGAAAAGCCAGAACCCTGAGGCTCAGATCCGCCTGCAAACTTTTCTGGAATTTTATTTTTGTTATCATTTTGTCACTATTAGAGTTAGTGTAGATCGGAGACCACTCTTTTTCCGAATGCTTTCTACAATACTTCTCAGATCATCCATGTCTTTCGCCTGAACTTTCACGACCATATCGTAAACTCCATAAACCACATGCGCCTCAACAACACCCTCAATATTCTTCAACTCGCTGTAAACCTTTTCTTCATCTCCTATCTCTGTGTTTATCAAAATGTAGGCCAGCAGCATGAGTATGATTCCACCGCAAGTTATAATATATTTCTCAACTTGTATCATTAACTGAAGGGAAGTTTAGAACCTCAATTTCTTTTGATCTNGAATATGGAATAGGTACCTATTGCCTTGGCAATAAGACTGTTACCACAGCTTATTTCTGACTCCATAACGGCAATGCGTTTACTTTTGTGAATGACCCTGGTTCTGCAAACAAGAACACCTGACTTGACCGGAGTGAAATAGTTAATTTTGATCTCTATAGTGGCACAGGATTCATCGTCCTCCAAAACGGAGTATAGTGCTCCGCCCATTCCAGTATCTGCCATTGAGTAGATAACACCTCCATGAACAACACCATGTGGATTCAGAAGCTTTTCATTTACTACTAAAGANCATTCACTGTACCCATTTTCACATTTAGAGAAATTTAATCCTATTAAATCGCCAAATGGGTGGAATCCTTCCGATTTCAATGGAAAGTCCTTTGCCATACAACCACCTGTCCGATTTTTATTTCCCTTATTTTAATTATACTTTTTCCAGTTCTATGTGAGGATTTCAATCCCGAAAGATTTTCAATGTTTTTTGTGAAACAGTTTTGTATGTTCAGACTTGCCACCTTCAACGTTAACTCCATTCGCTCCCGCCTGCACATCGTTATCCCCTGGCTGAAGGAAAACAACCCTGATGTCTTATGTATGCAGGAAACAAAGGTAGAGGATAGAAAATTCCCTGAAAGCGACTTTCACAGAATTGGTTACCATGTAGTTTTCAGGGGTGGCAAGGGAAGAAACGGTGTCGCCGTTGCATCCAAGATGGAGCCTGAGAATGTAAGTTTTGGGTTAGATACTGACCCAAGAGATGAAGATAGGCTGATAAGAGTTGAGATTGACGGAATAGTTGTAGTGAACACCTATGTCCCACAAGGCTACAGAGTGGATGACCCAAGATATCAGTACAAACTTGAATGGCTGCGAAGACTGAAAGGATATTTTGAGAGGAACGTGGATCTCAACGGAGATGTGGTATGGTGTGGAGATATGAACGTTGCCCCGGAGGACATTGATGTTCACAGCCCTAAAAAGCTACGGAATCATGTGTGTTTTCATGAAGAAGTTAGAAAATTATACAGAAGTGTCAGAGATTCCCTTGGATTTGTCGATCTCTTCCGGAAACATCATCCCGATGAGATTGCATACTCATTTTTCGATTACAGAGTAAAAANTGCTGTAGAGCGCGGACTTGGGTGGAGAGTTGATCACATTCTGGCAACCAAAAGTCTTTCAGAGAAATCTCTGGACTGCTACATAGACATGAAGCCAAGACTGATGAAAAAACCCTCTGATCACACAGTAGTTGTGGCTGAATTTGATCTTTGAGTTCCCAGAAGGTAAGATTATGGAGTGGATAACCTCCAAAGAGATAAAAAAATATGTGAAAAAGATGAAGTATCCAGCTCACTGCATACACTGTGAAGGGATTGATGAGCGAGTTGAAAACCCGCAGCATCACCCAAGCTACGAAATTACACCACTGTGCAATTTGAGATGTATTTTCTGTTATTCCAGAATAGCTCAGCTGAAAGGTAACTCACCAAGACCTGGGTACTACGGAGACCTGGATCCAAAAGCAATAACGATTTCCCAGTACGGAGAGCCCTTTGTGGCTGGAAACAGAAAAGTTGTTGAAATAATAAAAAAACTCAGGGAAATTTTTGGAGAGGTAAGAATCGATATCCAGACAAACGGGACTCTCATAAATGCTGAAGAAGTTGGCAGTGAGGCAGATATTATCATGATAAGCCTTGATGCAAGCAGTAGAGAGAGGTATGTCGANATAACTGGGGCTGATATGCTGGACGTTGTACTGAAAAATATATCGAGATCTACAGAATATACTACAACAGTCGTCAGAACTGTGTTTATGCCGGGTTTAAACGATTCAGAGCTTGAAGGTATTGCTGAAATTGCAGGTATTGCAGATGAACTATTTCTACAACCTCTCTCAATTTATAGAGAGAATAAAGAGTTACTATCCAGAATTGATGTTGGGAGAGCTGAGAGTATTGGAGAATTCCTAAAAGCAGCATATAATCTATCAGAGATTGCAAANGTTGTCATTCCAGGATGCATTCTTTTAAATATCCGGATACTTCTAAAAGATTACGATATGGAGGAAATAATGCTCATGCGAAGAAACGCTTTTGGAAGCGTTCCTGTTATAAGCAGAAAATGGAGATTCGAGTTATGAGGTTTGCTGTATTCAGTGACACGCACGACAATCTTTTCGCTGTGCAGGATTTGATCGATGAGCTTAAAAAAGAAAAACTTGATTTTGCTGTTCATGCNGGTGACATAATATCCCCATTCACTCTCAGAGANTTTGCAAAACTCGATGTCAGAATTTACTTTGCATTCGGCAACAACGACGGTGACAGAAAGCTTCTATCAGGTATATGTTCCGAAAACAACTGGGAAATAGGAGACATAGTCGAGTTTCCTGGTGGTATTGTGTATCATGGAACTGATCCAAGAATAAAATCGATTCTTTCCAATATCGCTGAAACAGGCAAACTCGTGGTTTTTGGCCATGNCCACGAACCTCGGATAGAGCAGAGAGGAGGAGGAATCGTTCTAAACCCGGGTGAGGTTTGCGGTTATCTCACCGGGAAGAGAACCTATGCGATTTTTGAGGACGGAGAAATAAACATTATAGAAATGTAAAATTATTTCATTTTTTGATTTATTTTTTGCAAAATATTTTCATAAATTACATTCTTCTAATNGCAGTGAGGTTAGAAGCATAAAACTGAAGACTGAACCAGAACATGCAAAATCAACGCNGGGATTCAACTTAGTAGAGGTGATTGGGTTCTGATTATTGTCTCGACAGTCCACTTTTTATTTCTTCTCTATCTTCTCATTAGAAACGCCGGATCGAAATCCGAACAGAGCTGAGTAAACCTCTTTTTTTACCCTAATAAATTCACTGGAGGTTCTATCTCTCGGTTTTGGTATTTCAACATCAAGTATTTTCAGTATTCTCGCCGGTCGAGGAGAGAGCACAATTATCCTGTCAGCGAGAAATACAGCCTCCTCAATGCTATGCGTAACAAAAACGGTGGTTTTATCCTCAACAATCGCCAAGAGTTCTTCCTGCATTCTCTCTCTGCTTTGAGCATCGAGGCTCGCAAAAGGTTCATCCATAAGAAGTAGATCTGGATCAATTACCAAAGCCCTTGCAATTCCAATTCTCTGCCTCATACCCCCGCTGAGCTGTTTCGGGTAATATCTACCAAAAGCCTCGAGTCCCACAGCTTTAAGAGTCTTTCTCACTCTGTACTCGTTTTCCTCTCCAATAGCCTCAAGTGCAAACATAACGTTTTCAAACGCTGTTCTCCAGGGTAGGAGTCTGTCATCCTGGAAAACAAACCCTATTCTATGGCCATCGTGGATAACCTCTCCTGAATCGTACTTTTCCACTCCCGCGATAATTCTCAGCAGAGTTGTTTTTCCACAACCACTTTCACCGATGATGCAGATAAATTCACCATCCTGAACATCAAAGCTAATCCCATCAAGAACTTTTAACTCTCCATAGTATTTGGTGACATCTCTAACCTTCAGCGCCAAGGCATCAACACCTCCTCAAACTTCAGCAGTGCAAAGTTCATCACGTAACCGATTACACCTATCATGGTTATTCCTGCAATTATCTCAGCCACCCTTCCTCCTACNGTATACATGACAAGTATGAAGTAACCGAGTCCTTCCCCGCTTGTAGCTATCATTTCAGCTGCAATTATGCTCATCCACCCAACTCCAAGTCCTACACGAACTCCAGTAATGATACCCTGCAATGAGTACGGCAGAATTATAGATCTCAGAATCTTGAAGTCGTCTGCACCAAAAACTTTAGCCATCTCAATAAACTCTTCAGGAGTGTTTCTGGCAGCATCAAAAACGGATATCACACTCGGAAAAAAAGCCCCCACAAACACTATGAAAAGCTGTGATAGCAGGATTGTCTCGGGAAAAGATGCGAATATAATATAAGCAAGCGGAATCCATGCAAGTGGTGGTATCGGGCGGATAACCTCTACAATTGGCATAATAATACTTCTTATTCTTTCACTCCATCCAGAAACTATTCCAAGAGGGATTGAAATTGAAAACGCTATCGACGAGGCAACAAGCACTCTGAAAAGACTTGCAGATGCATGCTGTAAGAGTGTTTTTCCAAGCACGGGTTCAGGGTGTATCAGAAGTGAAACGAGTTTGAGAAAGACCTCGTGAGGATAAGGTAAGCCCACCAGGGGTGAAACTGCATACCACACCAAAAGAAAAAGGATAAAAGATAAACTCTTCTCAGGTTTCAACTCTCAACCCCTCTTTTTCTGCTGCCATTCTAAGCAAGAAGTCCTGAACTGTTCCGAATCCCGGTATGGCAACTTCCTTTCCACCAAGCTGCTTCAAATTCTTGGCTTCTCTGGCTACAATTGCCGAGCCTTCATTATTCACACCAGCAACAACTCTGATGGGTATGTTATCATTTACTCTTTTCAGGGTTGCAGGAGCGCTCCCGAGATAGCCTGCATCGATTTCTCCAAGTTTAAATCCCTCCATCTCATACACACCGTTCTGATACTCCCTTTTCTCAACTTTAAGTCCAACTTCATCAAAGTATCCCTCCTTAAGCGCAATATAAAACGCAAGTTGATGTAGATCTGCAGTCAAATACCCAACTCTCAACTCAGTATTGACCTTTTGGGGTTTCCAGTTTTTGTCTTCTTCAAGTTTACTGGCCACATATCTGTAAATCTCATCGTAAAGGAAATCGCTAAAAAACTCGTCCTCGTTTTTGTAACCAAGTTCTGATAGATCGGATTTGAGGTATCCTGAGGTTGAAAGTCGTTCGTAGTAGTTTTTAAATTCTTTTCTATCCGGAAACTCGATGAATTTTATCCTACTAATAGCCTCACTTACAATCTCTCTGCTCATACCTGTGAATTCTGCTGCATAGTCCAGTACTTTATCTCTGTTGCTTTCATTATTTATAAATCGGGTTGCTTTCACATGTGCCCATACCAGTGCTATCAGGGTATCTTTATCAACACCCTTTCGTGCAGCAATCACACAACATGGATGGTTTGGCCATATATCACTTGAAGTAACAACTATCCTGCCATATCCATTTACCACAGCATCGCTGACGAAGGGCTCCCAAGCGACATAACCGTCAATCTCACCCAATCGCAGTTGTTCCACCATGTCTCTTGGACTTAGTTTAACAACCTTGATTACATTCTCCTGAGATTCCGGCTTCTCTACACATCCCGAGACAAGTAGCAGCAGAGGAATTAGAAACATAAGAAGCGCACGTCTCATCTTCATTGTGAAAGAAAGAAATAATGAGTATTAAAAATTTTCTAATCTGGTATTTTTCTTTTCATATTAGAAAGATTTATCAAGTATATTTCCAAATCAGAACGATGAAAGAAATATTAAAGTGTATTGCGAGAGGGGAATTTGGAGGATGTATTTCAAAGATTCTGGAACAAAAAGGTTTGTCGCCCTCTGAATTTTCACGAAAAGCAGGTATCCCGTATTCCACATTATACAAAATCCTCAACGGAAAAAACCCAAGTTTCGAAACTCTTTCCAGAATAATTCGGACTCTAATGGACGAGGAGGAATTTGTTGCCCTCATTGCTGCCAGATACGTTCTCGAAGAAATGAACTTTGGTGAGANTATAAAAATATATCCTGCCACAACCCTTGAGGATGCGATAGTCGCAGCAGTCAGAGCTGAAAAGGAGGGGGCAGGAGTAATCGTTTGTGCTCCGGTTATAAGCAGTCTTGTGGAGAGGATGGTTGACGTACCAGTTGTGACAATTAAACCAACTGAAAGTGTCAGAAAAGCTGTCGAAATCGCTTTGAAAAAGGTGGAGCAAAGACTTTAAATCATAAATGTGTGAAGATCTAAAATGCCCTGGACATCACCATTAACAAGATCTGGAAAGTCTGCTCTTGTGCCGGATGGACCATGGACATATGCTATGGATGTTATTGCAGTTCACTCGAAAGGTGAAGCTGAAAGGATAAACGAGAGTATCCCGGATAACATGGAATCCGATGGCCAGCTGTGGTTTTATTTTGCTGACATAGTATCACAGACTCCAGTTTTTCCAGAACTCAACTACCTTGCTCCCGGACTTGTACAGTATAAAGAAGCAGCTGTTTTCGTTAAAGTGGAATACAACGGAAAAAGTTTTGCTTACTGTCCTTTCATGTATGTGGATAATGACCTGTCTTTAATGAGGGGATTTGCCGCAGGATTTCCAAAAAAACTGGCAGCAATAGACATAACAAGAAATCACGTTTTATTACCCCAAACAAAACTTGGGGGAGTCGCCTCAAGAGCGGGCTACACGCTNCTTCAGATGATAGTAGAACCTGACAAAGAAGTCAACAAGTTACCACTCGATGATTTTGGACCGTGGCTCCTGAAGAGATACCTCAAAACTACAAACACTGATGAACTGGTGATTTTTCAAGCAGATATGAGCTATGGAACGATTAAAAAAGGGAAAGCGGAGATACGTGTGAGTGGTGGAATAAACGACGAACTTCACATTTTTGAACCCACAGAGATCATTGCAGGCTATTTCTATACTGTCCTGATAAAATCAGCTGAAATAAGGATTGTGAGTGAAACACAATCCAGAAGAAGCACCGGTGGGACTTGTTAAACAAAGAATTTATATACTATCTTGCATGGATAATTGAAAAAGTCTGGGGAGATGCTCATGAAATCAATCGTAGAGGAAGCTCTTGCAAGAGCTGAGAGAGAAAGGAAAGAGAGGCTTGAGGGTAGAGGAGTTGAAGATGTAGAGGATGAAATTCTGCAGGTACTCCATGAGCTTAAGACAATAATAAAGGTTATAGGAGTAGGTGGCAGTGGGTGNAACACAATCTCGCGAATGTATGAGGAGGGAATTGAAGGAGCAGAGTTGATAGCAGTAAACACAGACGTGCAACACCTGTATTACACAAAAGCCAATAAAAGAGTTCTTATCGGAAAGAGGAGGACAAGAGGTCTTGGAGCCGGAAGCCTTCCACAGGTAGGCGAGGAGGCAGCAAGAGAAAGCGAAGAGGAAATTAAGAANCTCGTAGAAGGAGCAGATATGGTTTTTGTTACTTGTGGTCTTGGTGGAGGCACAGGAACGGGAGCT
Source organism: Thermoplasmatales archaeon JdFR-43 (assembly GCA_002011355.1). GTDB lineage: Archaea > Thermoplasmatota > E2 > UBA202 > JdFR-43 > JdFR-43. The sequence goes on from MTNE01000151.1 coordinate 36,906, forward strand.
GCTCCTGTTGTGGCTGAAGCTGCACAGGAGGCTGGAGCTCTGACTATCGCAGTAGTAACATTTCCATTCTCAGCTGAGGGGGCGGTCAGGAGATCGAATGCAGAAGCGGGACTTGAGAGATTGAGAGAAGTTACGGATACGGTTATTGTAATTCCGAATGACAGGCTCCTGGAAGTGGTGCCCAACTACCCCATGCAGCTTGCATTCAAGGTAGCTGATGAAGTTCTGATGAGAGCTGTTAAAGGAATAACGGAGCTAATCACAAAGCCAGCACTGGTTAACCTCGACTTTGCAGACGTGAGAACTGTAATGGAGAAGGGCGGAGTTGCAATGATAGGTCTTGGAGAGGCAAGTGGTGAAGACAAGGCAAGTGAGTCTGTGAGAAAGGCTTTAAAGAGCCCACTTTTAGATGTTGACATATCAGGAGCAAAAGCTGCACTTGTGAACGTAACNGGAGGGCCAGATATGACTATAGAGGAAGCTGAGAGTGTTATAGAGGAAATCTACAGTAAAGTGGATCCTGATGCAAGAATAATCTGGGGAGCGATGATTGATCCAGAGCTTGAGAATACAATGAGAACTCTGATAATTGTAACCGGCGTTAAAAGTCCTCAGATACTTGGCAGGAAGGGATATCCTATCACAAAGAAGTACGGGATTGATTTTGTGAGATAGGGAGTCACCCAGAGATAGATTAATAAACAACGGTGTAGCTATAGAACGCATGCAGTTCAGCGAGATTCAGGAAAAGCTCAGAGAGTACTATACAGTCCTCAAGATGGCAAGAAAGCCAGACTGGGAGGAATTTTCAACTACGACGAAGGTAGCTCTGGCAGTTATGTTTGCAGTTGGTCTTATCGGATTCCTAATATACATTTTAATGGAAATTCTTCCAGGTGCACTTAAATGAGTAGGTATTTTGCGGTCAAAACTACGGCNAATCAGGAGAGAGTTGTGGCAAACCTCATGGAAATGTCTATCAAAAAGTATAATCTCGGAGTGCACTCTATTCTCTCTCCAAAAGAGTTAAGAGGGTATGTAATAGTGGAAGCAGAAAGTATGGATGAGCTTTTAAAGGCCATAAGAGGTTTGCCACATGTAAAGGGAGTTGTTAAGGGAGAAATAAGTTTTTCTGAAATTGAACACTTTTTAACTCCTAAAAANGCTGCTGAACAGATCAAAGAAGGATTTACAGTCGAGATCGTGTCCGGACCCTTTAAGGGAGAGATGGCAATTGTAAAAAGAGTTGATGAAGCAAAAAATGAGATCACCGTAGAACTTCTTGAGGCAGTTGTGCCGATTCCAGTTACAGTCAAGGCGGATCACGTTAGAGTTGTTGATAGAAGGGAGGTGGAGTGAAATGGTTCAGGTTGTGGAAGTCCTTGTACCAGGTGGTAACGCCTCTCCTGGTCCTCCACTCGGCCCAGCTATAGGACCTCTCGGGCTGAATGTCAAGGAAGTGGTGGACAGAATAAATGAGGCGACCAAGGATTATGAGGGTTTAAGTGTGCCAGTGAAGATNATAGTCCACGATGACAGGAGTTTCGAAATAGAGGTTGGAATTCCTCCTGTTTCAGCACTGATCAAAAGAGAACTTGGAATTGAGAAGGGATCCTCACAACCGGGAAAGGAGTTTGTCGGAGACTTAACTTTTGAGCAGTTGCTCAGGATAGCCAGAATGAAAAAGCAACAATCCCTGTCCTATGATCTAAGGGGTGTTGTCAAAGAGGTTCTCGGTACATGTGTTTCAATGGGGGTAACAGTTGAGGGAAAGAATCCAAAAGACCTACTCGCAGAGATAGATGAGGGGNAGGTAGAAATTCCCGAGGAGTGAATANTAACTTATATCCCCACATGCACAGAAGAGCTCATTAACAGCTGAAAAGAGCTCTTCAAATCCTGTTTTTTTAACACTTGAAATTTTAATGGGTCTGTAGGGGATTGTTGTATATTCTACGAAGAAAACTGTTTTCTCAAGCAACTCTGCCAGCAAACCCTCTTTCTCTGCAATGCTTCTCTTCACGAAATCCATATCAGCAACTTCAGTTAAATCTGTTTTGGTGAAAACTGTGAGAGTTGGAAGGGAGAGACGGAGAGAAACGATAACATTCTGGAGTATGGCTGCAAGAAAACTTTCTGCATCTTTTACAACATTGGAATCCATCAGAAAAAGCGAACATGCAAAGCGTCCTGAAAGCTCCTGAACCATNTTCCTGCCACTATCGGAGTAAACGAACAGTTCCATTTGGCCAGGAGTATCATAGAGAACGAAATCAGCCTGACATTTCAGCTTGTCCAGATACCCNGTGGCGAGTTCAATGGAAGTTATCAAAGCACCGTTAATTCCCAGATTGTAGCTCTTCATAACGTCCTCAGTTTTTACGAATTCCCTGATATCCGCATCAGTCTTGTAAACTGCATCTGTCGCAGGATCAAGATTCACACAGCAAACACTGTATCCTTTCTCATTCAGGAACTCTGAGAACGATTTGACAAGGGTACTCTTGCCACTCCCCGCTGGCCCAACCACAAAGATTTCCATACTCTTCCTATCTCCTGAGNATTGAAAAGTATGTTCCTACAAGGAAGGCGAGGGTGAAGAAAAACAGAATTTTAAATAATTCCATGTACGCCTCATTTGTTGTGAGAGTCGAGCTCAAACTTGAAACTTCCGCCCTCAAAATTTCGTTCTCTCTTTGCAGCTTTGTAATGTTAGCCTTCATCTGTTTTAGAGATTCATTGAGAGTTTTAATCAAGGAAGCGTAACTTTCTTTTCCAGCTTTCTCACTCTGAAGCTGGGTTTTCAGATTATCTATCGTTTTTTTGTACTCTCTGAGCCTGTCGTAAAGTTCCACATTCATGCTGTTGAGCGTATCAACCAGTTTCTCAAGACTCTCAATTCTATTCTGACAACTCTTTAAATCTTTGTTTAACTGGAGGATTTTACTGTCAAGTTTTTTCAGTTCCTCCTCTGGATTTTCGACTTTGGTTACTTCAAGATCGAGAACCGTTTCCTCAGTGGCTCCTTTGACGACTATCTGCCTCATACCCTCGCATGAATACGTAACCACTATACTGTAAGTACCCTCAGTTAAATTTGCCTCTCGAGTAAAAGTGTCCTCAAAATACATGCAGCCATCAAGTATCACATGAGCCGGTTCATAGAGTGTTATATTTACAACCGAACCCTGCATGACTGAGGTTGCTGACAGAATTGCAACCAGGAGCAAAATCATTAATATCACCTTTCAAGTGAACTCTGAATCAGTGCCCATACCTCACTGAAATCTCTCATGGATATGAACCTACCTCTGACCAGAATAAACGTTTCTCCCTTCTCAATCGCATAGGTGTAATTGCTGTTCTCGATTAACAGAATCTCATTACNTCCCAGACTTTTCAGTTTGACTTTCAAACTTTCAATCTCNCCGTTATCAAAACCTCTCACAATCTTTTTACCGTTTTCTGTGACTACGGCACAATGAACGAGATACTTTTTCTGCAGATATTCGGGAAGCTGAAAGAGAGACACCTTCACCCTTCTCCTGGCTCGTCTAAATCCTTTTTTTGCAAGAATTTTCTCTCCAACAATAAAACCAGAGGCTACTCCTGCCACAGCCAGCAGAGCTTCCCAGGTAATTTTGATCCCTCCAATATATAATTGGCATATCCTATTTTAGTTTTTTGGTCTGTCCAATTTTTTGGATTTCTCACAAATCTGTACAAAAATACCAAAAAGAGGAGACTGCTCGATCGAGAATCAATGCCTTGAACNAGCTTTTACCTTAATAGGAGTCTCTTTTTGCATTTTATTCCCATATCNCCNCCCGAACGCATCTCCCATGCAATCTGGAGCCATAACCTGGGCTATTTCATCCAGAGTNGGGAAAAATCCCACAATCCATTTCAATATTTTGACCAACATTCTCTCCCTCGTAGTGATTTCTATTACCTTGTAGTGAAGTTTCTGATAATTACTTAAAAT
>MTNE01000023.1 GCA_002011355.1 Thermoplasmatales archaeon JdFR-43
TCTCCTGCTGTTGCTTCGGTGATGTTGATTACTGATGGATTGAAGTGGATTTCTATCTGGAATCCTCCCACGCCTGTTGAGTTGAGGAGGATTGGTATTGTGGTTTGAGAGTTGAGATCGATGGTTGTGTCAGGGATCTGGACGGAGTTAGTCTGGGTTGGGGGTGACGTGACTTCAACTGTTTTTGAAGTGGAGTTCACTTGCCCTTCATCGTCAGTAACTGTTAAAGTTACTGTGTAGGTTCCTGCTGAAGAGTAAGAATGGGTTACCATCTTGCCAGAAGCTGTTGAACCATCTCCGAAGTTCCATTCATAGGAGACTATGCTACCACCATCTGGATCGTAGCTTGAGGATGCGTTGAATGTTATTGTTTGTCCGGCAATTGGGTATGATGGGGTGATAGCGAATGAGGCTATTGGTGGTTGATTGGGGGTTGGGGTTGGAGTAGGAGTAGGTGTGGGGGTTGGTGTGGGGGTTGGAGTAGGAGTAGGTGTGGGGGTTGGTGTGGGGGTTGGAGTAGGAGTAGGTGTGGGGGTTGGTGTGGGGGTTGGTGTTGGAGTGGGTATACTGACCGTTATATGTCTGATATCAGTCCTATTCCAGTTTCCAACCGAATCTACTGCATAGACGTAATACTCGTAGATACCACCTTCTAAATTGGTAAAATTACCTTCTATACGGGAATTATAATATGCGTTGATTTCCTCTGGGGAAAGAGCTCTTTTCCATATTCTGAGCTCATCTATAATTCCCTTAAATGGAAGGCCCCATTCAGTGTTTGAATACTGCCACCTGCCTATATACAGATCGTAAGGAGAAGAATGGACCCTAGGTGGTGCAAGCATTGTGTTAGGGTCTTGTACTCCGTTTATGTATATCTTCATAGTTTCTCCGTCTGAAACCGCAACTATGTAATTCCAGCTGTTATTTAGAACGCTCATACTTGAAGTCAGCCATACAGTGCCAGCTCCTGTTCCATCAGAACTTAAAGCGAAACTGATTCTCCCGTCTGGTTGAACGTCAAGCTCGAAAACCCTTCCATTAATTGGAATTGAGTAATTATACAGGTATTTGTTAACTATTGAGCCTCTCTCCCCAAGAATTGGCTTGATCCAAGTTTCTATCGTTATCTCCTTAAAGTCGTCTAAAAACTCTGAGTCTGCTACTCTCACAAAATCGTCAACTCCATCGAACTGCAAAGCTGAACCAAACTTGCCCTGAGTTAGAGTAGGCATGGATTCTGGGCTACCATCACCCATCAACCCATGATTATGACCAGTGAAGTCTAATGTATAGTTTGAGCCGTTGATCGCATTGAAACTCCAGTAAGCAACCAAGCTGTTGTTCCAATCTATAAATCCGAACACTGGACTTTCGTCTTCAACAGTAACGTTGACGTAAACCCAGTTATTTTTGGTGTAGTTTGTTAATGGTGATACAAAGTATAACATTGGTGGACTCGTATCCGGTATTGAAGTCGTTGTAAACTCCCATCTGTATGGAGATTGCAAATTATTTCCGGATATGTCTTTAGCCTCGGTGCCTATCGTAACAACATACACCGTACTATAGTTTAATTTGACAGGTGTAAAAATCATTGTATTTCCACTCCAGCTGAACGATCCGTTAACTGGCGGAGATATGGAAAAGGCGTTCTGTACGGAGCTCTGGTTCATAGCTTTGTTAAAAGTAACATTTATATTCACAGTTAATGGAACACTAGACCCTATTGGTGAGTGAGCGATTACTGACGGAATTTTTACAAGCTGGAAATTAAGAATAGTTGTTTGATTTGCTTCAACAGTCACATTTTGAGAAGTGCTGTAGTGGCCATTTTTCGACACAGTCACTGTGTAGCTTCCAGGTGTTATCCTCAGTGTGTAATAACCATTTAAGTCTGTAGTTGTCCTTTGCGTTCCTGCGGTAACAATTGCTCCCTCAACTGGATTGTCTTCGTCATCTGTGACCATACCACGAATTATACCAGTTGTAGCTCCTTCTATCCAGCAAACACCGGTATCTATATTGCAAACTATTGTCTTAGATGGAACATTTGGATCTTCTCTATACCAGCTCTCGTCTGGATCTATACCACTCATCGATGCTATTTTCCCATCTTTGAAAACAGTGATGGTGTAAGTAAAGTTTTTCTGCTTCACTTCTCCCGTCGCTGTATCAAGATATTTCTTGTAATCAGTAATTATAACTGTATTTGATTTATCAGATGGTAGTGGTGTATGTCCATCTTCTCCAGTTATGGTAGAATCGAAAGGTTGTCCTATTTCCATGCGGTAATGTTGGTAATAACAACTCCAGCTCCCAGTAGAGAATGGATGTGTTATTTCCATGTTCTCCACGGGATAATGATTTGTCTTTCTGTCATCTATATCCCAATTCTGCTCAACGGCTACATCTACAGTGGCGCCTTGAACTGGATTACCATCTTTATCAACCACTTTCACATCTAAATAGTATTTCACAAAAACTGCTTTTGGTACAGTTCTTCCTGCACTATCATGCCGTACATTCATATCAATGATAATGTCATTGAATCTTGAATTCACCAAACCAATCTCATTTGCAATATAACTCGGTGCGAATCCTTCCCAAGCATATACTGCTCCCCAAACATTAGAAGAACCAGTGACATAACACGAATGGGATTGGCCATAAGCTTCCGAAAGCGGATTATCTATTTTTATATTCCCGTTTTTCAGGTCAAGGTTATATATGTTCAGTTTGTCTCGATGTGCATTAAAATAAAATGTTATATTTAGTGGATCTGTTGCTTCTGTAATAGTAATATTATCTAATATTAAATTTTTGATATTGAGATCATCTGTCGTAATAAAGATTGATTTGTTACCTTTCAGATGACTTCTGATAATTTGAGTGGGTATAAACGAAGATTCGCCAGTATCTCCTATATCCACCTCATGCAAGTTTGTGAACTGAGTATTGGTTATATTTACTTCATAGGGCGAGTTTACAAAGAAGTGAGCAGAATTGTTTATTATCGAATTCTCTATCAGTAATCTTCCGTAGTATCCCCACTCAATGCCCACTGGCCGATACCTTACATTATATGGTTTTAGAGTCCCATCATATTTTAAAGTCATGGGATACCCCAAATAGGTTGTGCCACTTGGAAAGTTCCATACAAAGTAATATTGATTGTTTGTTGTAATTGTGCTGTTTTTAATTATAAGAGTAGAACCGAATCCTGGGGCAAATTCAAGACTTCCATCTGAAGTACCATTGAATTTTAATGTTTCGTTTTCAATAACAAGTTCTGCTCCAGTATCTATATACAGATTTGTATAAGTAATTGCCGTCCTGGTTGCTGGATCGTATGTAAACAATGTGGAATCATTTATCGCAGTATTGATATCGCTTAAAGTCACGTTTTTTCCTCTCACTATAATTCCTTCTTTATATTGAGGGTAGAGAAAAGCCCCACTTGCCTGCTCAAGATATATATATTTGCCATATTCGATTCCCTTTCCTTCAGGAAATAGATATTTATCTTTGTATACTTCAAGAGAATCAAACCAGATTTCACTGCTTTGTAATTCAAGCCTTATTAGGTTGTAACTTATGTAGAGGTCTGGGTCATAGACGTAAGTATCAAGTATATAATCTGTCTCATTCGCTAGCTTATGAAATACGTAAAGCCAACCATCATCGGTGTGAATTATTCTAGTTTCAAACCATTCCTTTTCTATGGGGCCAGACGGTCCAGTGGCATCATATTCTATGCTGAAATCATCCATCTGACTGTTCCTAACATTATCTCTTATAACAATATGATGATGAGTGCCACCAGTAGGCTGCTTTCCTTCTTCTGACCACCTGAAAAATCTACTGTAATCATAAAATAAAGGATAGAAATACAAGTAACCTCCATCTGCAACCCTGTTCTTGAATATCCAAGTACCATTTATGATGCTCGAAGGGATATATGCAGTTTGAGCACCTCTGGCGAATGCATCCGAAGCCGGAATATCTGCACTCCAGTTCAATAGTGCTCTACCCCATGGGTCTGTCTCAGTCCTGCTTGTGCTTTTTTTGTCTGTGAAATAATCAAAAATGTCGGGTGCTTCGGATATGTTTAAGGTGGAGATGACCCATTCGTGGTGGGCTTCACCATTGTCATTGTACGCTGTGACATGGATTTCCCAGATACACATGGAAGGATCAGAAGAGCAATCAAAGGAAGGAACGGTGAAAGTGAATTCATTAGAGTTTACACCTTGATCTACCTTGTTAACCTCCCATCTATAATTAACTTTTTCATTAACTGTAACAGAAAAAGTGATCACATCTCCTTGTTGAACCAAATACATCACATCTTGATCACTGTCTTTGTTTGTGGGATCTCCACCAGTAGAAGACCAACTAATTATAGAGGGGTTAGCATCAACAACATTTACACTAGTAAATAGCATAAAAAAGATTATAACGCTGGCCATTGAAATCCGGATGTACGATATATTTGATTCTGTCATGATTGTAACAATCATCATAAGATACTTAAACTTTTTCTGATAATTAGTGACAACCGTTTATTTATGTCTAATCGAAAAGCTAGATTTGCCATCTTAGGACTATATGAACAATCATTCCTTTGTATCAATGTCAATATGACTCCAGACGAAGATTTGTTTCCACTCCAGTTTGATTTTGGTTTTTTGAACGTAGTTCAGGACCCCAAACTTCGTTTGAGGGTATCTATTGCAATAGGCTTTCTTTTCCTCTTTGGATGATCTTTAATAATTTTTTAGTCTGTGATAGTGAATTCTCACTGATTCGTGGCTTATTTTTTCGAAACACACATGCGAAGTACAGTGTGTCATCGCTAAGCGATGTGCAAGAGACAGAAATATGCTTGTATTTCTCAAAGTTGGACCGAAAAAGTACAGTAGAGCTGGTATTATTTTTAACTTTACATCTTTTTTGTTCTCGAAACTTTTGTAGCCCCAATTTCCTCTATTAGATGGTTGAGTGCAGGCTGCATAGATTATATCTTGATTATTTATTTTTGTTATTTTGACCACATGTGAAACTTTTAACCGGAACCAGACAAAAAGCCATAGTTAGCGGTTGTCTTGCACTTCAAGCGCGGTATCTTGACTCCCTCAAGATGGGATACTCTCTAAAGCACTTTATAGTATAGCAAAAAATTTAAGACAATCCATATGATAATTAATGGGTGATTTTGTCTGGAGACAGTACAAAAGATTGCAAAAAATACAGGAATTGTTTTCGCTGGTGATATTATTTTTAGGTTAATGTCTTTAATTGTTATCATATATCTTGCGAGATACTTTGGTACAGTTGATTTTGGCAAATACAGCTTTGTTTTGGCATACTTAGCATTTTTTAATGTTATAACTGATCTTGGCCTTCAAAAGATACTTGTACGGGAGATAGCTCGCAATCCACAAGCAGCCCCAAAATTGATAGGTAACGCGTATGTTATGAGGTCGATATTTACAACTCTCGCATTTATTATGTCAGTTGTAATAATAAAATTTATGTCATACCCAGCAGATACAACTACTTATGTATACATAGGAGCCTTTACGCTGTTATTCATCTCATTCAGCGATTTTTATGCCACTGTATTCGAGGCGAACCTCAGAATGGAGTACAAGGTAACTGCATGGTTATCTTACAAGATCATATTTGCGGTGTTGGTTTTCTGGATCATATTTTCGCATGGTACACTGTTTCATATACTGCTTGCAACAGTAGTTTCAGAAATAATCAAAACCTCTCTCAGCTATTTATTTTCCAGAAAATTTGTACGTGCAAAATTTGAATTTGATTTTGGACTTTATAAGTTTTTAGTCAAAGAGTCTTTGCCTCTTGCACTTACAAGTATCATTTGGATAATTCATTCCAGGACTGATATGGTAATGCTCTCAATAATGAGGGGAGATGCTCAGGTTGGGATTTACTCTGCAGCTTATAGGTTGTCTGAGCCTCTTATGCTTATTCCTTATGCACTTGTGATATCGCTTTTTCCTATAATGTCTGTTTCATTTAAAAGTTCGAAAGAAAAATTGTTAAAAATATATCAACTTAGTGTTAAATATATATTGATTATTATGTTACCAATCACAATAGGCACAATTTTGATAGCCGATAAAATTATTCTCTTGATTTATGGGGTTGAATTTGCAGGTTCAATAACTGCACTTCAGATAATCATATGGGCGCTTGTTTTTACGTCAATAAATATTGTGCTATTCAATCTGCTAGTGTCAATAAACCAACAAAAACTGAGTACTGTTACTTTAACCTTGGGTGCCCTCCTCAATGTAGCTCTTAATTTTGTTTTGATACCCATGCTGAGCTACAACGGTGCAGCCATTGCAACGGTGATGACAAAAGCGATAGTATTTGGAGCTAACTTTTATTTCGTCTCCAAATATTTGCAAATACTTTCTCTTCACAAATTACTTGTAAAACCATTGATTAGTGTTTCGGTGATGGGTGCATTTGTATATTACTTTGATGATTTTAATATATTTTTACTTATTTTTATCGCAATCTTAATATATTCGGTCTCACTTCTAATTTTGCGAGCTTTTTCGGAGGAAGACATAGATATAATTAAAAGAGCCCTATATTTTCTTAAGAGTTCTTAATCCTTTTATTTTAAGTTTAATTTTTGTCTTCTCGCGTTCCTCGATATTTTGATATCTTATCCTTCTAGTTGAAAGCTCAGAATCTTCTCTGAATATTTCTTTTAAAACACGACCGTCTAGGTCTTTTGGAATTGGCACATCCATAATATAGAGAAGAGTTGGAGCAAGGTCGTATATTTTAGTATTCTCAATCTTTAAACCTCTTTTGATATCAGAACTATATGCGAGAAAGATGCCATATAATGCATGTCCATTGCTATTTCGTACAATCTCATTACCGAAAGGCTGAGAAATTCCGAGACCCGACCTAACTTGATATTCCTCAGATAACATAAAAATTATATCTGGTGCAACATCTAATTTGTCCCCAAAGTATAACTCCTCCTTTCTCCAGACCTTTTTTACTATATGTTCTCCTGTTTTTGGATCTTTTAAATGCTTTAATCTTTCCATTATTTCTTTTCTAACTTTCTCGTATAACTCTGGTTTGACTTTTCCATCTGCAAACCTTTTTTTATCATTTATATAAATACTACCAAAATTAGAGCGCACAGTAGAAGCTGCGCTATATGCAATAGTTTCTGATAACTTCGGTCTAACGTCTATTTTCAACTCTATTGGAAGCACTCTTTTTAGCTTCATATAATAAGGAATCAGCCAAGTAAAATATTTTAGTAAAAACAAAGGAAATTTCAAATTAATTCTTTTGAGCTTTACTTTCTTACTCTCAACACTAAATTTACCCGAGCTAGTTTCTTTTTGCGGTTTTTGTTCGACTTTTAAAAAATCCTCTTTTTGAAGCCATGAATTGATATAAAATATTTTATTATATGACTTAAATCCGTGATCTGATATTATAATAAGATATGTACCTTGGGGAGCATTACTCACGAACCAGCTAATGTATTCATCGATTTCCCTATACAACATTACTGGATCAGAATATTCCTCTAACTGCCCCAATATTAGTTTATCAAACATGTCATGCTGCACCCAGTCAACACCACTAAATAGTACGAAGAAGAAGTCCCAGTCTCTTTTAAACAACTTCTTAGCACATTCAAATCTGTGTCTTTCTAATTTTCTAATGTCCCTAACATACTCCATTATTTTTCCTTTCTCGTGTAAAGATACATTGGGTATGATCCTATAATGTCTGAACTCTGGTATCTCATCTACCAAATTAGGTGGAAAAACACAATTATCACCTTGAGTCATTAAACTTGTTATAACTATACCATTTATTCTTGGAGGGTAACTACCAGGTAGATTTATAATTATACATTTTTTATCGTTCTTGCTTAATAGCTCGTAGAATGTAGTTCCATAGATGTTTTTGGAAGTAATAATTCTAACATTGCTTAGCGAATCTTCGGGCATATCAAAATCATAACATCCATGCTTTCCCGGATTTTTACCCGTCGCAAAAGATATCCATGCTGAGGTGGTGGTTGGAGGGATTATAGATTCTAAATCGCCATATACACCGCTATTCATTAATTTCTTTAATGTTGGCAACTTTCCTTCCTCAGCCATAGATTTCATTAGGTTCCATGTTGCACCGTCTATACCAATAACTAAGACTTTTGTCATTTCTCCCGAATTAATTTAACGTTTCGTAGTATATAAAGGTATACAAAAAGTTCTATCATCTGAAGAAGCTTATATTAAAAGATTTTATTAACTAATTTTTTTATAATTAATATTAACTATTTTTATTACAATTAACTTCCGTATTGCTTTAATGACTGGGTATATATTTCCCAATTATAATCCCCAAATGTGAACTTCTCCATTATCATATAAACAAGCTTTTTCATCGTATGCATTGCGAAGGAGGTTTGAGGGGTATACACCATGATGCCAGATAACATTCCCCCTCGCCCTTGTGTTTTCAACAAAGTATTTAATTGCAAATTTCTGGTATGGTAGCTTTTCCAAATTGATATAATCCCATGTTATCTCTCCAACTGCTGGACCTGTATATCCAGCGAACCAAAACCCATCAGACGTCAGAGGGTACATCTTGAACTCAGAAATATTGAGTTCGTTAAATCCATAAATATGATTGATTACCAAGCTACCAACAAGAACGTTAGCTTTTTCAGATATTGCAAAAATTCTGATGTCAAAATAACGAACATGTGATATTGCTGACCCATTAAGATTTTCTCTCATCCAAAGAGCTGCTTGGTAAGTTGACTCCTCAAGATATCTCTCGTTTATTGGTTTTTCCTCTGGTTTTGGTATGAAATGAATATACTGGTAATACGCTGAAAAACTAAGAGAGATCAATAAAAAGATTGTAAAAACTTTTAATATAAGTTTTTTATTTACAGATAATCTAATTATGTTAACCAAACCCAGAGCAGCAAGTGGAATCGCAAATATGGGTATAAACCATTTCATATAGGTTTGTATATAAATAAATGTAGTGATATATGCTACTGAAAGTAATAAAAACCATTCTTCAAACTTCTTGTTATGCTTTAAAATTAAATAAACCAATCCACCTATGACAAAAACGATTGGTATTCCTATATACCTACCATAGCTTACATCTATCGGTGCATACCTCGAACTCTCTAAGAACTTGCCTGTGAAAAAGGGTATTGAGAACGCTAGAAGAAAACATCCGATACTAATTGCAGGAAAGAGTTTATCGACCTTCACAGATTTTATATATTTAATTTTATAAAATATATTTAAAAACAAAAATGCAAAAATTGTTGGAATGAGGAAGTAAAATAGATGATGGGTCGAGAAGAGTAGAATTGATAGAATAACAACTAATGGAGCGTATTTCAAAGATTTCCGACACCTTAGCATGGTATACACGAACAGCGGAGCAAGAACAATAAAAAGACCCCTTGAGGGTATTGTCCATGTTGTATACCCTAATACCCCAGGAGAAGTAGAAAATAAAAAAGCTACTAAAAACTTAAATATATTGTTATTTATTATTTTCTTAGCCATTATATAGGATGTGAATATGCTAACGACGCTGATAAGAATGCAGTACAAAAATATAACCGATTCCATCTCCATATTTGCACTTTGTGAGATACCTGAAAGGAAAAATTGTACTGAACTTGTATAAGAGCCAGGATAAAGACCAAATATTGATAATGGGTGAAGAATCCATTTTGCATACCCAAATTTATTTAGGGAATTTGTCATTACGTGTATGAAGACCGAGTCCGGATAAATTTCATGAGGCACAACTTGAAATCTTAAGATAACATTGAGGATTATTAGGAGAATAAATATTTTAACCATCGCATTTTTTGAAAATTTTTCTGACATATTAGCTGCTCCCTAAATATCTAGACACTTCAAAGACGCTCATCATGCTTACCACCACTTTTGCCTTACGTTATCTTTATTGGTTCTCATTCAGTTTGTTTTAAAACAACCACTACCATCTAAATAATCTGGCAACTTCAAATGCTTCGGCAAATTTCACGCCCATAGTTCGTCCCCTAACTTTTGCCAATCCTACAATTGCCTCTTTTTCCATATATTCTTTATAGTTCTGCGAAACAAATTGATCTATGCACTTCAACTTATGTTCAAACGTATCGTTAATGTCACTATATGCCACGGGTCTGAATTCAATTGTGGTGGACGGTGTCTCATACAAAAAAACGCTGCTTTTCATATTTCGTGAAGCAGATAAAACCGACCTCGCAACATTCGCGTGATCTTGATGGTAATCTCTCGGTGAGTGGACATATATTATCTCAGGTTCTATTTTTTCTATACATTCATCTAATAAGCTTACCGTGACTCCATTGTGCATAATCATTGTGTCCGGTAAATCTAAAAAGAGTACACTGCTAACACCCATTAAATTTGCCGCATCCATTGCTTCTGTTCTTCTCCTATTTTTATCTCCACTTTTCTCTCCTAAGGATGCAATAACATAATAAATTTTATCGCCATTGAGAACATGTTTCCTTATAGTTCCTCCACATCCAAGTTCTATATCATCTGGATGTGCTCCGATTGCAAGGATATTTCTAGATTTTTTTCCCATATCTAATTTTCCTCCTTATATCTGTAATATACTTTTATTCATTCCATATTCAAAAGATTTATTTTTATCTTTATACTCTGCAGTATCATATTTGTGTGATCTACCACTAAATGGTGAGAAAGTAAAAAATATATCCCCTCAATAATAAAATCTACTGGAGCAAAAAAGTTCGCAAATCTATTTAACAATCTCTTTAGAATCCAATGAAGTAAATTGAGAATCCTCAAAACTTCTACACTATTTTCAAAAACAGAAGACACTAGAAAAATGCTAAAACTTTGCAGGGATACCTGCATAATGCTGGTGTTTTGGGATTTGGCTATCATAAATCTCGGCATTACTATCTTTTAGATCATCTTCTTTTTTAGTTCTACAACACCATTCTTTGTTTTTAAAGTTCATTCGCCATCTTAGGTATTTTTCCTACATTAAGTAATGCATCGATCGCAGCCATATTTGATATAAAACCTTCATAGCGTTGTTTATAGACAGGGTGTTTAAAATCTTGGAATAACACTTCAATGCCACGTTCCTCAAAAAGTTTGACATCAAGATAGGTGCGCCCCTTCGGTCCGGAAAGGTAGATATCACCACCCAATGTTTCAACTATATCTGCTAACCTCTCTGTTGACTTAGATTCAAAACCTAAATCACTGGAAAACACTAATTTTGTGTTAATGTCGAAAGCTTTTTTAATAAAATATATTATACCCATATTTAAATCAATTAATTTCTCATAGGTTCTGCTGTAAATCTTTCTAATTTCATCTTCATACGTGCTGTAATAAGGAGTATCTTTATAGTTATCTCTGATGTTATTGAAATGGTCTTCGGACCATTTTAACCTTTTCCAGGTAGTTATATTATTCTTTATTTTAATCTCATTTATTTGTATACGTTTCTTTTCAACCGGAACCGTAAGCCACTTCCACCCGTTATAAATTCTGATCCTGTTCCGATGCTGAAAATCTCCCTTATTAAACTGTGCATCATCATATATAACGAATATATCCGCTTTCATCATTTTGTCAAAGAATCCCAGATACGGAAGGTAATTTGGCTGGTGTATTGCGATTATCATAAATGCCTCTGCCATTTGTTCCAAAAGTAATCCCTAATCTCATCGTCGCATATTTTTTCCCTTCTTTGCAAAAAACTAAGCACGTATCCCAGCATATAAGCGATTCCCCTGCGATAGGAGTTTTTGCAAAGTTTCATACTTCTGATAAATACATTAATTGGATGGAGGTTCAAGTAATATGCGCTTTCACCACCATGGAGGCCCCTTCTCCAATAACTTTCACTGCCTGGTATTCTCGTTTCGAGAGCCTTAATATACTCGAATCGCCTCGTTTCCCATCCCCTCAATCTCGCTTTTGCCTTCAGTACACTATCCCAGCAGCATGTTAATTGTATACCATCACAAGCCTCATAACATTTCCTTCTTATCAGCATGAGACCTCCAGACGGCTCTTCTGCATCCATAGACATGTTTATTATTTTGCCATTTTTGATGTACTGAACGCCACCACCTGCGACACCCAACTTTGGATTTTTTTCGAATTCTTTTAACAATTTTTCAAAAAAATCTTGCTCCACGATCATATCTCCATCAACATTACCCAAGTATTCGTAATCAACTTTATTTTTTTTACAATATCCAATAGCAAAGTCAAAAGCCTTCATCATTACGTTTGACAGGTGGAATCCAATGTCTCTATTTTCAACAGCGCCTTCCAGCCGAACAACCTGGATCCAATCAATTTTTTTCTTAGCTTCTTCTAGCACTTTGTATGTATTATCCGTACTCCCGTCATCTACGATAACCCAGACTACTGGTTTAATAGTCTGTTCTACCACGGACCGAATAAGCTTGGGTAAGTTTTTCTCTTCATTTTTTGCAGCAGTAACAAGTATATACCTGCTCATATTCATCACGTCCTACTTTTATTGGTTAACATAAAGCTGCGATGAGTTGATACTCTAGGGCATCTAGAGGTGTAGTAGAACTCATATTCTATTCAGACTTCTTAGCTCTCTTATTTTTCTCCTAGTCCTATCTTTCTCATCTATTTCCTGATATACAACTTCCCTATCAGAATATTCACTATCTTCCTTAAATATCTCTTTTAGAACTCTACCGTCCATGTCCTTTGGGATTGGTATGCCAAAAATATGGAGAATCGTTGGTGCCAGATCGTATATTGTTACACCCTCAACTTCAACACCCTTTTTAATATCTTGGCCATAAGCAAGGAATATTCCATGCAGCGCATGGTTGCTGATAATCATGTTGTCCCTAAAAACTTCACCTACTAGCAGGCGGCCCATGTGATATTCATCCGATAATTTGAAAATTATATCTGGGGCCATACCCAACTCATCTCCGAAGTACAATTCTTCTTTTCTCCAAATTTTCTTTACGATTTTCTCCCCGGTTTTCGGATCTTTTAGTTTCTTTAATTTATATATAATTTCTGCCCTAATATTTTCATAATCTTCCAGTTCTACATTGCCATCATTGAATCGTTTTTTATCGTGGATATAGATACCAACAAAATTGGAACCTGAATGAGTCAATGCGTATGCAACTGTTTCGGATGCCTTTGGCTGAATAACGTCCATCTGGACTTCCAGTGGTATTACTTTTTTTAATTTCATGTATAAAGGGTGCATCCAGCCAAGCAGCTTAAGATAGTTTAATAAGAAAACAGGTAGTTTTATCTTTATCCTTTTTGATATTGCCCTTTGCGTTTCTTTTTCACTTATATGGCGTGGGGTTCTTGTTTTTGTCCTGTCCTCAACTTTCAAGTATCCTTCTCTTTTTAGCCATCCATTAACAAAGAACTTTTTCTCGTAAACTTTAAAACCATGATCTGACATAAATAAAATATTCACATTTGAAGGCGCATTATCCACAAACCATCCAATATACTTGTCTATTTCTTTATACAATTTTATTGGAACCATATTATCACCCATAGCTCCCGAAATTAGTTTGTCGTACATTACATGCTGTATCCAGTCTGTTCCACTGAACAACAGGAAGAAGAGGTCCCATTCTTTTTTAAACAATTTTTTAGCACATTCAAATCTAATTCTTTCTATTTCCCTTATATCGTTGACATAATCTATGATTTTTCCTTTAACATACAACGACCTATTCGGAACAAGTCGATAATTTTTAAACTCCTGAATTTCGTTTACCAATTCGGAAGGGAAAATGAAATTATCACCTTGAGTTAGAAAACTTGTGATAACAGTTTCTCTTATTCTTGGTGGATATGAACCGGGTAGATTTATGATTATGCATTTTTTCCCGTTCTCATAAAGTATTTCATAAAAAGTTTTACTCGGTATATCCTTAATTGTTATCGGCTTTACATCATCTAGTGACTTCGTCGGGAGGAGAAAATCGTAGCATCCGAGTTTTCCAGGGTTTTTGCCTGTAGCAAATGAAATCCAAGCTGGAATTGTTACTGGGGGTATAGTAGACTCTAATTCACCCCATACACCATTTTCTATCAATTTTTTAAATGTTGGTAACCTCCTCTGCTCAGCCCATGGCTTGATTAAGTCCCATGTAGCCCCATCCAATCCAATTACGATGAGTTTATTGTTATGTTCTCTCAAAGACCCTCACTTCCTCTATCTCTCATCTTCATATATAATTTCTCCACAATATTTGAAAATAATGTAGCTTTTTTAGCACTGAAATTAACAGTTAGCATAGGATTGAATTTTGACTTAAATTGACATATTGAAAATGTGTTTGCACCGAGTATTTCATAATAATGGTATCTATTTTCTATTCCCCATTTCATAACTCCCCAATGTAAAAAATCATTTGAGGTGCGCATCTTTGTCTTTGGTTGTCCTACCCAGTCTATCACCTTATTCTTATAACAGAGCTTGATTCCCCCACTAACAATTTCATTTTCATGTCGCACAACAAAAATTTTCAAATTTTCGGGAAATAATTTTTTGAATATATCAAGTAAGTAAGTTTCAGTAATAGGAAGTTTTCTTTTCTGATCTGCATATCTTTCATATAACATTTTATATAAAGTTAGTAGCTCTTCCTTATCTCCCAGTTCTATTGTTAATTCTTCTTTTTCTGCTTTTCTTACATTTTTTCGAGCCTGCATTGAGAAATTAGATTCAAGACTGGACAAACCTGTAGAAATATCGAGCAGATAACTGTAGAATGGCTCAACTTGGTACCCCATCCATTTAAATGGTCTGCAATCAATTAAACCTGGTGGAAGTTTTAAATACATATAACTGGGCCTAATTTTATTATTAACAAATTTATTAATCTCTGTACAAAAATGTATAATTAATGATTCTTTCTTTTCCTGTTTTAATTTATCATAATCAAGTAAGACGGGTCCTAAATATGGCACTCCTACTTTTGGCGGGGGAGAAAAAACCATCTTCAATGGTCCCTTTTTTTTGTAGAATATTGGAAAGACTCCAATAATTTTTTCTCCCTTCATCCCTATGAGTGGATACAGAATACTGTTTGTATGCTTTTCAATAATTTTAAGCCAATCGAGCAAATGGAAAACTGTTCCATAGGGGGAAGCTCCAACCAATGTATCCCAATTTTTTAGTTCATCATTTTCGGCCGTTCGAACATTAAGCATTTTAGCTCATCTTCTCTCTTGCATTTAACCATTCTGCCAAATTATATGCATTCGTGATCCATGCATTTTTTTCTTTGCATACCTCTATTATCTTTTCATATATTTTTGACCGTCTTGGAAACTCATGTTCGTTAAAAATTGCTTGATGCCATCTTAACAACAGGAGACCGTTAAGCCTCTCAACAATATTTATGATATCCATTATATCTCTCCAATTTTTATAAGGACAAGCATTGTCCATTATTATTATAGGCAGCTCCCATACAGGGATTATTTTGCCATTTACTGGGTTGAAAGGATAGAAAGGATAACAGGTGCCCCACCTAAAACCGATATCAGTGACAAATCCTATTGAAGAGTCGTATACCAGTCCAAGCTTTTCATGATATTCCCATGTTTTCGGATTTTCAAGATTACAATAATGCTGTGAGATACCATGTACTTTTTTACCCAATATTCCTTCGAGAATCTTCTTTTCCTCTTCCAGCAATTTCAAATCATTGTAAGAGCAATAAGAGCCATGAATACCTATCTCCCACCCTTCTGTATCCAATTTTCTTATTATTTTAACGATATCTGGATCTTTTATGTCATACCTGCCCCAATACAATTTCCATTCACTCGGCGAGAATAAACGTGTTTTTCTCTGTTCGTTCAAAAAGAAAAAAGTTGATTTAACATTGTATTTCTTCTCAATCTCCATTATTTTGTCAAAGTTCCAGTATGGATTCTCTCTTCTTAGAAGAAAAAACAGTTGAACTAACATCAACCCTATCTGTCCTTTTTTTAAGTTTCTAATTGTATGTGTAATATACTGGTATGTTTTTTTAACCCTGTCAACATCATGTGTTAAACAAACCGCAAATTTCTTGCCATCCGGCCAGAAAGGCTTGTATTCTAATTGAATATTCAATCTCTCGCTCGCTAGTATAAGACAATCAAACAATATTTTTTCATAGTAATCTATCACTGGTATTTTCGCGAGTTGCTTCTTGTTTGAATTTTCAGATTTAGGATTCCAGAAACGTTCTAAATAGCCTGTTAGTATATGTCCAACCTCATTAAAAATGTCGAATCCCATGAATATAGTATTATTCTTTAATGTAACACAAGGATATTTATTATCCTCATCAGTATACATTACCAGAATTTTTCCTTTTTCTTTCAATTGTGCAGGTTTCTCAAATAAAGGTATTTTTCCTCCTCCGATTTCTTCTTCAATTATTAAGTATCCAGAAACATCATTTTGCATCTCGTTCTCCACAATTTGTATGTTAAATCCATTTATGTCTTCAGTTGAAACACCATAGACCACATTTATTATAGATTCTCTTTTATTGGCAAATTTGATTCCATATTTTTGAATGAAATGCAATATACCATAAATCCTATATGGGTCTTTTGTGCTATAATGTATTGAAATTGCTTCGCTATCAGATTGTATTGAGATCGCTTTCACCACCCGCCGGATAATTCTCAATAAAGTCAATGAAGGTCACGATTGCTTTATAATCCACTCCTTTTACTGTCTTTACAGGTAATTTTATTGTATGTTCAATATCAAAGTCATTATTTTTAAGATCTGACATCCAATGTTTCAATACATTATCAAAACCTACAGAAACAACTTCATCTATTATTGATGGAATAGTATTGTAAGCTTTAGATAATCTTTGAATATTTAACAATATTGATGAAAGTCTTGCTATCTCAGCGTTAAGTTTCTTCTTCCTTAGATTTATATCTCGTAATCTCTCTAATATCGTTAGAAATTCGTTTGATTGATGTTTGTACCTTTTCAGCTCCTTTTTCAAGGTATCTTGTTGGATATCCAATTCAGCTATTTTCTCATAGATAATTCGATAGTTTGTATCCATATCTTGTAATTTATATTTTAATGAACTAATAGAATATCTTCTTACAAAATCAAAAATTATTTTATGAAGAATTACGCTGACATATTTATCATGTGATTTCCATCTTACAGTTAAAGGTTTATTAAACCTTAACCTCTCCGCAATGACATCAGAGATTTGTCTAAATAATAGACTGCCCCCTAACCCCTCTACATAAACATCGGTTCCCAACACATCAGGGACTATTAACTCCCTTGAAACTGCCTCAAAACTTATTGATTTGTATATCGCGCTCAAATCAAAATCATTTCCAACTTCTATTTCAAAACCATGTTTACAAATCGGACATGTACCCTTAAGGATAATATTTTCCCCAATTTCGTTGGCTTTTAAACGAACTTTGCCACCACACTCACAATGATACCAAAATGGCACATGGTCTTCCTGCACTTTTTCTAATTCTAGCCCTCTTTGCTCAATTGTTTTGTTATATATATCTACATACTCTCTCCTTTTTGAAAGCAGGTATTCAAATGAATTTGTAAAAATATTACTTTTTTGAACTTCAGAATAAATGAAAAAAATTACATCTAAATCAAACATTTCATTACAAATTTTAGAGAAAAACTTTGCATTTGCTTCAGAAAAAGAATTACTATTTATATAACACGCTCTAAAAAGTTTTTCTAATTGTATCAAATCTTCATCATCTCGCGATAATCCACAGTTAGTATAAGCTGTTATTAAAAAATCAATCTGTTTTTCCACTTCCTTTAATGGAGGAAGTGGCTGTTTACACCATAGGCGCCACCATTCGTTTTCTCCTTTAATCTTAAAGCCAATATTTTTGTATCCTTCTTTTGAATAATAAGGAATCTTATTCCGATAAAGAAAAGGACTCATTGTAGTGTCCTGATCAACAAATCCAAACAACGCCACAGCCGGAATTCTTTTTTCTTCAAGAAAGTTCACCAAATAATGCGCAAAAACTGATTTTTTCCACACACCATAATATGGCATAAAATTAGGTTGATGTGATACCTCAATAATTACACAATCTTCGCCACTAATCAACAAATCAATTTTATTTTTAACAGAATCAGTAAATGTACGACAATTCATGTGAAAATTTTTGGCTATTTCTCCAATTTTATTAAGGTTTTGAATTTGTTTCTCCATTTTTTTATTTTTCTTATTCAATATTTTTGTTATAAGCTCAGTGCATTGCATTTATATCACCAAAAGCCTTACCAATTCAAACGTTTCCGCAAAAGAGTAATCTACCTGTGCCCCCCTCATATATGCTAATGCCATTATATATTTTTCGTCAAAATAAGTGCGAAAATCTTGCGACTCATACTGCCTCATAGCTTCAATCTTCTTTTTAAGATGTCGTTCTTCCAACCTAACGAAAATATCTGTTGTGAATGTTAGGTTATTCCAAGGATGTTCATATCCCCAAATTGAAGAAGTTTTTTTGAATGCTCTCAACCCCTCAAAGTATATAGTCCTATGGTCTTGATGGATGTCATTTGAAGACGGTAGCAATATCAAATCTGGTCTTATTTCTTTGTTTAGCCTAATCATTTCGTTAAGTATTTCTTGTCTATATAATGGAAATGTTCTTACCTCATAATCAAGTAATAGTACATTTTTGCTTGGAATCCCCAGAATTTTGGTTGCATTCATACATTCAATTTTTAAAATATCAGGTGGGAATTCATTCGGTACTGATTTTATACAGCTCGAAAATGCGACATAATATACCTCTTTATTTTCTTCGATGAAACGTGCAATAGTTCCTCCTGCTGCTATCTCACCATCATCTGTATGGGGACTTAGAACCAGAACTCTTTCAAACATATTCAAACCAAACTAAATTGTCCCAATTATATTTTCCCGGATGTGTCTTTTACTTTTGAGCCAATATCCAGAAATAATGGTAAAACCTTTTTGGATATACACGTGCTAAGAGATTAAGTATAAAGCGGTACACCCTGCTGAACTTCGACATTTCGCTTGAGACAGGACCTCTAAAATTTACCATAATATTTTGAAATCCAATAGCCTTTAGCTTTTTTTCCATCAGTAAAGGATCCAATCCTCCGGTAAATTTATGATATTCAGCTAGTTTTTCTTTCGTATCAACTGGTTTTAATAACTCTTTTACTATTCTGAATTTTCTAAAAATAAAATATGAATTTGGGTCATTATCTGTGTACAAGACTCCCCCATTTACTAGAACTACATATATTTCCTCTAATACAGATTCGATATCATAAATATGATGTAAAACCGAGTATAATGTAACACAGTCAAATGTGTTTGGCTTGAAGGGTAATTTATCAGCACTCGCTCTTATAAGTTTAGCCTTAGGACAAATTTCTTTTGCTTTTCTTAACATAGAAAATGAAACATCAATTCCATACAAGTTCTCAAAGTATTGTTCTGCAATTTTTAAAATATTTCCAGTACCACACCCTAAGTCCAAAATGGAGCTATTTTTTCTTAGTCCGTATCTGGAATTTATATTTCCAATGATCCCATTTACCCTAATCTGGTTGGTTTTATCGAAAACACTGCCAGATCTTTTACGTATATGGGCCATAGCATAAGTATTAGTTCTTTCTAGATCGTAATACTCAATGTTAACAAGAATAATTTCTTCATTTTTATTTTTTATTTTTTTTCTTGTCATATTTATTTATGGCCTTACAAACTTTTTGAGGGTATTTCTCGATAAAATCAGTCATAAATGCTGTAACATCGATTTTCTCATTTAACAATCTCTTCATCTTTTTTCCCATACCCTTCTTTGCATTTATGTCTTCTACTACCTCTAAAGCTTTATTGAGAGCTTGATTTGGATCAGCAAAGGTGTATAAAATACCATACTTATTAACGAGTTCATCAAAGTTTCCATGTATTTGTGTTGCATCCTTCACTTCGCCGGATTTAGTTATGAATGCCTCTACATGCACTGCTGGTGTTCCTAAAAGAGCGGCTTCCACTGCTGTCGTACCGCCTTCACCAAAATAAAGATTTGCATAATAAAGCGCAGAATGTATTTTTTCTGGTGATAAATTTATTTTATATTTTACCAAATTTTTGTTAAGTTCTGCCTCTGACGTGATAAAAACATTTCCGAAATTCTTAAGAGAGTCAATTGCTTTTTCTAAGTAATTCAGGGAAAGACCCTTGGAATAAGCATCATGGGTTGCTTCCCACGAAATTAACCGTATAATTATAAATTTTTCATTTTTGCTCAATTCTAAGTCGTCTAAAACACTTGAATCTGGTTTGAAATAATTTGGATGTAAGTAAGCCAACTCTAAGTAACTTTCAAATGTCACGTGCTTTCTTGAATCAATTTTTTTTCTGAAACATGAAGGTGTACATATGACGTCTGAGAAAGGGAACAATAAACGTTGTACAAGAACTGCATGCTCAGTATCAGAAAGCGCTATATGCGGTTTCCCAATTAATTTGCTTATCTGAGCTAAAGAAGGGGATGATCCTAGGAGTATGTCTGGCCTAAACTTTTTTGCAATTTTAAGCACTTTAAAATCACTTTCGAGCAATCCATAAGCTTTTCTCAGTAAACCACTATGGTTAATTCCTCCAACTTCATACTCAAAATTAAACTTGTCTAATAGACATAGCGTTATGTCTTTTTTCCAAGCAACGATCTTTACTTCATGTCCATCATCGTTTAAATTATTTATAATATTCTTCCAAAAATGCACTTGTTTTGGATGTGCTATTCCAATCATGATTTTCATAGCAACTTTTCAACTCTTTTAATACAGTTAGCAACTTTCAATAATTCTTTATCAGAGAGTGAATAGTAATTTGGCACAGTTAGTACCGTATCTGCCAATTTCTCAGTGTTAGGGCAATCACCTGTATATCCATAATATTGTTTAGCTTTTGAAGGAGTCCTACTATATAACTTGGCAGTATCTATACCCTCATTTCTCAAGAAATCACTTGTGAAATTCCGTTCCTCTTTATT
The DNA here is from genome assembly GCA_002011355.1 of Thermoplasmatales archaeon JdFR-43. Classification (GTDB taxonomy): domain Archaea; phylum Thermoplasmatota; class E2; order UBA202; family JdFR-43; genus JdFR-43. Next base: position 21,216 of record MTNE01000023.1, read on the forward strand.
TCTGAATATTATTGGAAACAGATAATAATTACAATAAACATTCTTGCTCTCATAGGGTAGTTTCAATGATGTACCCCCCAATTCATCAATCAAGAAAAATGAGTTCTTCCTCTGTTTTTCCACCTTATTCTTAAATGAATATATTTTTTTTAAAATTAATTTTAAATCGCTTTTTTTGATTCTTTCCACATTGAAACCCCTTTTGTTCATTAAATCTAACTTGTTTTCAATAAATGACCCCACTGGCAGTGCAAAAAGGCCAAACCAAGGCTTACGATAAGAAAATGATCTCGCATACACTTTTAGACAATGTTTAATTTCATTTAAAATTGAGGAATTATTCAAACGATCTATTTCTTTTTCACTCCTCTCCATTATTTCGTCATCATTTAATATAATCATTCCTCCAGTACCTGCTGAAATGTATTTTGCCAAACTAAAGAAAGAAGCATTCCCTAATGTCCCGGTTTTTCTGCCTTTGTATTCACTCAGCAGTGAATGGGCACAATCCTCAACAACAGCCTTATCATCTGCGATTTTCTTAATTTTATCCATGTCAGCAGGGCGACCAAAAGTGTGAATTACCACTACTGCACTTAAATCCTCAATCTTCTCCTCTAAATCTTCCGGATCCATTGTGTAATTGTCAGTATCGATATCAATAAAACATGGAACATAACCAGCTTTTATTATAGCATCAAATACAACAGTGCAGGAATAAAGCGGTACACCTACTTTGGAGCCTTTCGGAAGATTTAATGCACGCAGTATAACAAAAAGCGATGACCTTCCACTATTTGTGAATAGGAAAGTTTCCTTTCCGAACATTGACTTTAAAAAATCGAGATCGTAACCACTATTTGAGAAAATTGACTTAATCGAATAACAGAAGTCTTTAAAGTTGTAATCTAAGTTAAATCTCGGTATCAGGCTGGGTTTCATTCTTCAACTCCAACTTTTTGATAACTCTGGCAGGGACTCCTGCAACAACTGTATAGGGTGGCACATCTTTGGTTACTACAGCACCAGCTCCTACAACTGCTCCCTCACCAATCGTAACATTAGGCAATATTATTGCACCTGCACCAATCCAAGCGTCTTTTTCAATTTTGACTTTTCCCAGTTCTACTGTTTTTACGTATGGGTGAATTCTTGAAAAATTTGGGCTAGACGAAGTTATTAATGTCACCCTAGGTGCGATCGATACTCTATCCTCAATAACCACGTTACCCAACTCGCTAAGTTTGTCTGATATTATTAGGTCTTCACCAATATAGACATCTTTGCCTATTGAATACCCGCACATTCTATATAGGAATGTCCTCAACTTACACCATGGCATATTTCTTGCAAGAGTTTTGAGTAATTTCTTTTTCCAAGTAAAGATGCTCATATGAATAATCTCCTGTACATTTTAAAGCCCTTCTCAGCAATTTTCGTTTTGACAGGCGAGTATGCTTTCGTATACCGTCCAAAATTTACCAACTTTCCTCCAAACCTTCTTTTAAATTCACGAACACCGTATTCCTCACTTGGTTTTCCAGCACCACCAAAATCAAATATATGGTAACCGTTATTTGCTCCCTCTTTGAGTATATGCCATACCAGTGCTTCGTTAACGTAAAATGACAAATAATCTCTTAATGCACTAGCATACCAATCGTACATAATTCCTTTATAACTTAAAATAACTCTTACAGCTATAATTTTACCCCCATATTTTGCAATATAGAATTTTGCCATGTTTTTTGGAGCCAACAACTCAAAAGCTGACCTAAATAGACTAATATCTGCAAACGGAATTTTAGCATTGTTATATGCTTCTTTTAGGATTCTATAGAAAACAGGAATTAGCTCCCCATCCCCCTCTCTTAACTCATCTACCACTATTCCTTTCTTTTTAGCTTTTTTGATTCCTCTTTTTTTATCCTTTTTCAATTGGTTCCAGAGTTCTTCTTTTGATTTATTTAAGTTTATTAAAAAGTTAAGGTGTTCATCATATTTATACCCTAACTCACCAAGAGTATTTGAAATTCCTGATGTATTCCAAAGATTCCTGATCTGCGTGTAGAGTACTCTATTCTGCATCAATTTGTCATAATGCTGCATTAATATTCTAAGAGCTTTGATACCTTCCATCCCTTCAACTAACAATGGGCTGCCATGAACTATCGAACGCGCAGAAAATGAGCTTAGAAAACCGCTTATTTCTTTTATCACAACTCCTTGTAAAACGCCTAGTATTTCTTTAGTATTACAATCGATAGCAGCAAGACTTATCGGTTCGTAATTTTTTGTTCGTTTATAAACTTCAGCCATTTCTGGGCTTTGAAAAATATTACCGTGTGGGTGATTATAAACAAACTCACTCCATCGATCCAAGTCCGGGGAATTCGTTATCTTTATCATATTAATTTTTTATATTTTTTAATTGCAGCTTTACCCATGTTCTTTGCGTTTTGCCAGATCAATTCTATAAACCACTCAGCAAAATTGTCGTTCCATCTATTTGGATGCACCAAGATGCATACTTGAGTACTTTGTCCATTATTAATAATTTTTATTATGTCGTCAGTGTCTTTTATTTTAATTTGTGTATTAACGTTCTCGTTAATATTATCTTTGATAGAAAATCTCGAATTCCATTTTCTACTAGTATCTGTGAAATAAAAAACTTTCTCATAATCTATCGATAAGTATGGCTCACCGATAATGTCAAACTCTCTAAAGTCATACTTTTTCCAAAGGTCTTTATTAGTCCACTTACTGATTGGGTTCCCATGCATACAAATCGTACTTATGTTGCAAATTTTCCTGAATTCCTTTAATTCTTCTTTAAATATTTCTATTGCTTTCTTAAAGTCACCTTTTGCTTTATCCAATACTTCATAATGATAACCAATTTCATGCCCCATACCTGCTATTTTCTTTATTATATTTGGGTTAAATACTCCTTCTTTCATCCGGAAATAGTAAGTTGATGTTATTCCTAGATTATCTTCAATCTTAGCCATTTTTAAAGCGTTAAGTGGTTTTCTATCAACATCGTGCCTTAATATTGCTACTTTACCATTAGGCTTTTTAAGTAAGTAGTTCCTCACAGTTAATGCTTCATAATTTTTCATTATCGTCTCACATAGCTCTATGTATTTATCTAAAGTAAAATCCATACCTATTACCTTGCAAAACTCTGTAAAGTAAAATGTAGCTTTGATATCGTATTTTAAGAATAAATTCAGCAAAGATGGCACTTTTTTCTCGTGAATCTGCCTTACAGTAATTAGGCCTTATACTATTTAAAAGAATTAAGAAGGCTTCAATGTCTGCAGTGATCGGGAAGTACATTTGATTATCAGACCTCAGATATATTGATTATCTGATTTTTCTGTCTTTTTGTAAAAAATTTAGCATTTAGCATCATGCTGTAACCTACTGTAAGTAAAAGCATGTAATTTACAGACTCAATTCTTCTCTTTCCCCATCTAAAACCAGCCATTGTATCTTTGCATGCTCCAAATCCCGCTAAAGTTCTGATAGCGTTTACCCCCATCGAGAGAAAGTTCCAAGCCATGTAATGTAATCAGGATGCCTCAACCACTTTTTGAGCTGGGGAGCCCATTTAAAGACTCCACTTTGCTCGTACTTCTCAAGCATTTCGGTTGCCCTCTCAATCCCCCTCTTAAGCATTCTCATTCCGAGGGTTTCCAGCAACCTTTCTAAAATACCTAAGAGGAGTTCCACGAGCTTCTGGTTCACTATTCTCCCTTTAACCCTAGCGTACCACAGGGACACTCTATATAAAGCCTTCTCTGCTCTGTTTAGCTTCTTCCAGTTGCCGTTTCTAAATCCTTTTTTGAAGCTCGAAAGGAGCTCAGTATAATGCAGCATGTTATATTGGTGTCTTGCTTCAATAATATAAAGCTTACGTTGATTTGAAAATTATAGTATTAATTATCATTATAATGAGTTAAGATTATGAGATGTAATATTACATTAATTAAGTGATAATCTATTATAAACTAAATAAAAATATAGTGTCAGTATTATATAGTAAGACTATGCACGAAAGCTATAAAAAGTATCTAACTCTTGCAAAAGTATGCTTGACTATAAAAACACAATACTATTCTTGGTCATACTTGCGCTCTTTTTGGGCGCAACAGTAGAGATAAATGAGGGGTCTATTCTGATAGGGGTCTTGCTTTTTTCACTGATATTAATATTAATAACAAGAATAAAAATAACCAGCCCTCTCACAACCAGACCTTCTAAATTTTACATGCTGCTGGGTTTTTCAATTTTACTTACTGATATTACCTATAACATTGGGACCAACAGTCAATTGGGAACCTTGGACATAATGACATTCATACTAGGCATATCTCTCATCGCCCAAGATGTGAATAGAGAAGATATACAGAAAATGGGAGTTTTTGGCACATACATGTCTGCAATGTTTATTATGCTGTTTTTAATCTTTTTCAGCCTGTTTAACTATCTAGAAATAGATTTCATACGCATCTTTGATCATTACTTTGTCCTCCTTCCTTCAGTCTCCATCATCAAAGTTTTTGGAATTCCCATCCACATAGTTTCAACTGAAACTGTTCATATTCCTGGTGTTGAGAACATGACCGTCATAATTGGCGGTCCCTGTTCAGGCCTATATTCCATGTTCCTCCTAATTGCAACTCTCGTTGCATACACCCGAATTGAACCTGTTGAGAGGAAGAAATTTCTACTCTTACTGGCAATTTCCATAGCAATTGCTTACATTGCAAACCTAACGCGAGTGTCAATACTTTATGCAGTTGGCTATCATTATGGGACCGACACTATGATGACTGTTCACGTTCACTTAGGGTGGATAATTTTTGTAATCGTAGTTACACTCCTGATGTTCATAATGAATAAAATTAGCAGAACTACCAAGAAAATCAAAATCTCCGCCTGATAAGGAATACGGCAAGCAAAAAGATAAAGAAAATAGCTAGAGCCCCTAAGTAAACCGCTGAGATCATTGTGGCTCTTCCAAAGTCGAAATCTTTTCTGTTGAAAGTGTCGGCCGCTATTATGGCAAACAATACAAGCAAATTTGACATAACGCTGAAGAATAGCGGTCTTACCAGAGAACTCATCTTTCTTTTTTCTTTTGTGTCATTATTCCTTAATCCCTCTATCCGCTTTGTTATCGAGGGGTTTGAGTTGAATAATGATGCATACGTGGGTAAAGAATAGTCCAGTATGTTCACAGCATTTCGGTGCAGCGGGTTTACAGTAAAGAGATGTGTATGTCCCAGATTTACCTCCTCATAGAAATTTGATTTTAGCTCTTTATCCAGCTTTTCCAATGCACTGATCAGCTTATGGGGTTTTTTATGCAGCTTGACACTCTCCTGATCTGCTATATGTTCACGAGAGGGAGACACAAAAAGATACACCATGAAAGCTGCTACTGGAGCAACCAAAGAGAGAACAAAGAGTCTTATGAGATTTGGAGCCGGGTCTTCTTCCTGACCAAATCCCGTAAGCAATGAAGCCCAGAAAGCTAGGGTTGAAAGAGAAGTTAGAACTCCCACCAAAGCAGCGACGTAGCATGCAACAAAAATATCTCGATTTTTGATGTGTACAATTTCGTGAGCAATTACTGCCTTTAACTCGTCTTCGTCAAGCAAATTAATCATAGACTCTGTCAGAACAATCTTCCCCTTTTTTGGGTTTCTTCCTAAAGCAAAGGCATTTGGCATCTTTGATTTTGAAACAAACACCTTTGGGGCTGGAATGCCTGTTTTATCTGCTAATTCACCAACAAAACCGAAGATGCATTCATCTTCAATCTCCTTCGCCCGGTACCACCTCAGTAACAACCTATCACTCAAAAAATAGAACATCACAAATACCAAAGATGATGCTGAGAAAGTTGAAAATAATAACAAATAAACTAAACTAAGCTGAGATTTAACAGGGTAAATTCTCAATTCCGAAATCCCAGATTTCAAAACAAGAAATCCAGCTATAACAAACAACCCAAAGATGGGTATTGAAATTAGAAACCACAACAACACTAGCTTTCCAAAATTACTCAAATTAACCACCTATCTCTGATATCGACTTAATCTGAATATCATCCCAATAGACTTTCAACTTTAGCTCCTCAACGTCATTCTTCGCATATACTCGCATACTCAATATATTGTCCTTGTATAGATAAACCGGAACCCTGACACTCTGCCACCCCTCTTTTCTGGCAACGTCATCCTCCCATATCACTTCACCATTCAGCAAAACCTGCTTGAAGCAATCTGTAACATTTTGCTCATCGTAATTGTCCATCACCCTTAAGAGAAGAAAAGCAGCACCGGGACTTCTCACCCTTATATCCTGATAAATGGTCGCATATTCTCCTGACTTCAGCTCTCCAGTTTGAACAATGAGATATGAGAAGTTCCCAGAGGCAGTCACTCTATAGGCATACCTTCCCGAAAGGCTACCATTCTTTACCAACCTCCAGCCCCCGTATGACTCCATATCTCCATTCAGAATCGAAGGTGTAGGATAGACTTCATACCTCCTTGCTGATTCAAGATCACCATAATCAATCTCTGATGAAACCCAGAGGTGGAAGTATCTGTATGGCTTCTCCTGAACTGAGTTCTTGAAGAGCAGAAATTCAAGCTTCAACAACTTTCCAATTATGCTTGGAGTGAAGTTTACCTTCCTCTCCCACTTCTCTCCGTGGTTGAGGGTTATTTCCTCTGTCTTGATTAACTCGCCACCAAGCTTTACCTGCAAAAGGTATTTGACCTTTTCATGCTCGTTGTTCTCTATTACTGCTTTAACCTCAGCAGGCTTCCCCAGATAGAGCCTTGTTGGATAGTTTCTCTCTTCGCCCTGTGAGTCTAGAATGGAGAAGT
>MTNE01000135.1 GCA_002011355.1 Thermoplasmatales archaeon JdFR-43
GATAAAGTAAAGAAACATAATGTTCGCCGTTTGCCTGTTGTTGAAAATGGAAAGATAATAGGGGAGATTACACTTCGCCACTTAATAGAAAAATTCTATTCACTTATTCTTTAAGTTGTCCATCAGTATACAGGCAGCATGATATACTTCATTTATTGTATATTCTTTTGGATATTTGGCCATGAATCTATCAACAATTTTTCTCACAGTTGGATTTTTTATTTCCTTTGCTATTTTTTCCAGCCTTTTTTCCAGAATTTCCAGTCTCCTAACTTTAGTTATGTGCTCATGAATTTCTTTAATAACGGCAATTATTTCTAAAATGGAAAGGAAAAGGACAAAGCCAGATGCAATCAAAATGGTTCTTTCCTGATTTGTCCATGAGTAATAAAAAATTTCCACATCAAACAGCAAAACAATGAATGGTATGAGTAAGGCGATTTTTATCATTCTGCTTGCTGTGAGAATCTCACCAAGTAAATTTCTTGCAAATCTGTGTCTCATCAAAAGAGAATAGGGGAATCAGGTTAAATCTTTTTCTTTCCTATTGCTACAGAAAATTTTCTTTTTTCAGTTTTTCCCATGATGACAAAATAATGTTTCGTAACTCCTCGCTGTCTTTTGCATTCAGCCATTTCTCCTCAAAATCTTTGAATTCCGAAATTTGAACCAGCCACATGAGGGAATGGAAATAAAAACTCTGCTGATCCGGTGAGGAGACAATGACAAAGAGAGCATGTATTGGTGGAATATCATCAGAAAATATGATGCCTTTTTTACTTCTGACCAAAATGATATCAAATTTGTTTCTTCCCTTTATGATTAGCGAGAGAACAGCTATGCCTGGATATACAACTATATTGGAGTCCTTTTCTCTCTTCATAAATGATTTGTATAATTCTTCTTCATCTGCATCTATTTCTCTAGCCAGTTTATGAGCAAGCAGTTTTGTAAATTCATCAGGCGATAGCATTTTTTCAAGATCCAGGACAAGGCATTTTTTTATCATTTCCTCAAATCTTTTTTCAGTGATGTCATCTCTCTCTATCAGTATCTCTCTTAATTCTTCATCCATCAGATAACCAGTTGATTCAATGCCGGTGATTCTCTCTATTACATGCAGAAGGGCATATTCTCTTTTTATTTTGGGTCTGGCATAAAGTAAATACCAGCTGAATCCAAACGCAATGAAAATGCCCATTGTGATCAGAGAAATGATGCCCATTTCAACTAAAATGAACCCATATCCAATAATTCCTGCTATGTGCACCAATGGATAGAGAGGACTGCGAAATTTTGGCTGATAGTGTCTTATTTTGCTTTCCCTCATAATGATAACAGATAGCACTACAAACATGAACAGAAGAAGTTGCATAGCTGAAGCTGTTTTAACCAGCTCTTCCAGATCTAAAAACAGAATAACGAAAATCATGAAGGCAGAGGTAAAAATTATGGGAAATCCAGGTGTGCCATATTTTGAAACCTTTGCAAAAAAACGAGGTAGCAAATCATCTTTACCCATCGCCATTGGGTTGCGAGATGCTGCCAGTAAGCCAGCATTGGCTGTGGAAACAAAGGCTAAAATTGCGGCGATTGCCATTATTATAACGCCAGCTTCTCCCATAAAAACCCCTGCTCCAAGAGAAATTGGTATGAGGGAATTCTGTAGCTCGCCAGGCTCTACCAAGCCCACTGTCACAAAAATAACCATGGCATAAAGTAGAGATACAACAATCCAGGCAAGAAACATTCCTAATGGGAGAGTGCGTCCTGGATCTCTGCATTCCTCTGCAACACTACAAACTTTTGTCAGCCCGGCATAGGAAATGAAAACAAAACCTGCTGTCGCAAAAATGGAACTCAAGCCAAAGGGTGCAAAGGGGGTAAATCTTGATAGCTCAATATGAAAAACTCCAGCAACAATATAAAAGGCAAGTAAAGCAAGCAGACCAACAACCAGAATTATCTGAATTTTTCCAGTGTGCTTGACACCAAGGAGATTTACTATGGTAAAAATTATGCAGAATGCAACAGCAACGAGCTTTATCTGTAAATCTGTAAGTCCAGGATTGAGCAACAGGGCAAAAACTCCAATTCCAAGCAGAGCAAAGGCGCTTTTAAAAGCCAGAGAAAACCATGCGGCAAATCCAGCGACTGTTCCAACAGCAGGGCCCATACTCCTGTCTATATAAAAATAAGTACCTCCCGCCTTTGGCATGGCTGTGGCGAGTTCAGCTTTGGAAAGCATGGCAGGAATAACTAAAAGGCTGGCAACGAAATATGCTACGACTACAGCAGGACCTGTTTTGGCATAAGCTAATCCAGGGAGAATAAATAATCCAGAGCTAATCATTGCTCCTGAAGCTATACAAAAGATATCAAATAAACCTAGTTCTTTCTTAAGTCTCTCCCCCTCTTCCTTATTTCCTTTCCTCATTATAATTGCATCCCCTAACAATATTTTAAATTTGGCTGAATGTTAAATTTCCTTTTCTTTGCCCTCAGCAATTGCCACAAAATGCTCCATACCCTCTCTTGGCCCTTTGGCAAATAAAATATCTCCCTCCTCTATTCTAGTATTCTTTCTAGGATCATAAATCCACTTATTCCCTCTTTTTATCGCTATCACCCACATTCCTGTCTGAGAGGCTAGTTTAATGTCTCCGAGAGTTTTTCCCTTCAAAACAGAATTCTCTCCTATTTTAACCCTAACAAACACCTCCTCAGATTCAAGAACACTTTCCTTTATCACAGGATGCAATTCCACATCTCTCAATTCAACATCTGCAATATCACGGGCAGCATCAGCTATGGCTTCAGAACATGCACCAAGCTGTATTATTGCTAAAGCTTCATTTACTTCCAGTTCTCCTGCTTTGACNTCCTTTATGGCAAGTTTTTGCAGCTCTTCATTAAGCACATCAATGAAATTTTCCAGNTCATATACTTCNCTAGCCAAATCTTTATTGTCATAGATTACTGAAGAATATGCCAGATCAACCATTAATTCAGCCTTTTCCTTCAGCTCCAGCAATAAAGCTTCAGCTTCCTTCTCGCTCATTCAAGCACCTCTATCTCTCCTTTCAAAAGCTTATTGAGATGTTTTATGCCTTCCTCTGGCCCAATGCATATTAAAATGTCTCCTTTTCTGAGTCTTACATTTCCCTTAGGCCCGTAAATCCATCTGTCTTTTCTTCTTATTGCCAATATCCTCACTCCTGTTTCAGAGGAAATTTTCAGCTCGCTTATTGTTTTTCCACATGCAGCAGAATTTTCATCAACGCTTATTTTCCTTATAGTCTCATCCGACTCTTTTATTAAATGAGGCAGTATGGGGTGATCAAGCTTATATGCAAGCAGTTTTACCATGTCGGCAGCAGCATTTGATATTGTATCTGCTGCTTGAGCAATTTGAAGCACTCCCGCCATTTTCTCCGCGTCTTCAGCATTTCTCGCTGCCAGCATAGCCATTATTCTTATTTCGTAATTGAGCTTATCCATTCTCACTTCCAGATATCTCACTTCTTCAGCTATCTCTTTATTGTTGAAAAGAATGGCAGAATAGGCTAAGTCTACTATCAACTCGCTGATATTCTTCATTTCTTTCAATAATTCTCTTATGCTCTTTGGCTCATATTCTATTTCTTCAAACTCAGCTTTCTTCCACCGAGGAACTTTCATTTTGCAATCATATAATAGCCAGTGTTTAAATAAGTTGCTAATGTAAACAAAGAGATGCCATAAAAAATGAAATGGGTGGTTTTGTTGGCTTATTCCTTTTCATGAGTGAAAATAATGAAAGAAATGAATGTTGTGGTAAAATTCTTTCATGAGCACATTAATGAAAATGAAAAAATGATGAAAAATAATGAAAGGATAGTGTTGTGGCAAAATCATCTTTCATGAGCTAATGAAAGAACAAGAACTAATGAAAAAATGGATGTTGCAACAAAATCTTTTTCATGAGTATGAAAAATTGCAGCAGCATTTCCTTTTCATATTTTCATGAATCGATCTCCTCTACAATTATTTTTTCAGCCATTCCTCTGCCTATTGTTGTTTCCCTTCCATCAATGGCTATGACTATGGGCCCTCCTAAAGGATGCTTTGCCACAATCTCAACTATCTTTCCTTCCCTTATTCCTCTTGCCCTCAAATTCCTTATGAATCCAAAGCCACCTTCAATTTTTGCTATTCTTGCCTTTTTACCTTCCTGCAATGCTGCCAAAGAAATCATCATTGAGAAAGAAAAAAGGCATTAAAAAAACTTTCATAAAAAAGGAGGGAGGGGGAGGGGAAATGAAAGGCAAACCAAGCCTGCATGTGCCCACCTCAGGGCGCTTTATATACATGCAGGCCCATCCTGCTTGTATAATAAAGGCAATGACACTATATAAACCAGGGGAGGGGTTAAAACCATTTATAAAGTTTTCGGTGAAAAATATAATGAAAGGAGGTGTTGTAGCATCATCATTTTTCATTTGAATCTGCCAACTGCAACATACCCTTTCATTATCATGAACNAAAAAATGACTGCTGCAGCAGCAAACTCCAAATGAAGAGGAGTTACAGCACAACATTTTTCTTTCATTCTTCATGAACGAAAAAATGATGCTGTAGTAGTAAGTTTCACATGAGAAAATGCTACAGCAGCAATCCCTTCTATTTTTCATTCAATAAAGTTAAGAAGGGTCTTTCATTATTAAAACATGGAAGCATGTGATGAAGCCATTAAAGAGCTCTCTTCTATATATGATAAGGAAAGCATGGATACATTTGTTAGTCTTTATTTTGATGGAAAGGATAAGAAATTTATTTATAGAAGGGAAAAAGCGGTTATGGCAATTTTAAAGGGAGAAGAGCTGGAGAACTTTGTGAAGACAATGGAGAAAATAAAAGAATTTTTGGGGAAGAAGCATACTGGTAATGTTGCCATATTTGCATCTCACAAGCATGATTATTTCAAGGTTGTTGATATTCCTGTTAAAATAAAAAATCTTCTTGTTGTTGACTCCTCGCCATATATTCGTCCTTTAGTGGAACTGACAGATACGTGGGAATCATTCACTCTTGTTTTACTCAATACAAATCATGCAAAAATTTTTTCTGTTTCATGTGGCAAAATAGCAGAAAAGAAAAGATTATCAGCATACATCATGAATAAACACAAGAAAGGAGGATGGTCTCAGGCAAGGTTTCAGAGGCTGAGGAAAGGGAGCATACATGCATTTTTTGTGGAAGTGATGGAGGAGCTACAGAAATTTGCCAGCGACAATATCATAATAGCTGGACCCGGCCAAGCAAAACATGAATTTAAGGCAATGCTGCCAAAAAGGTTGCAAGAAAAGATAGTTGATGTCATAGATGTTGACATTGAGGATGAGCACGGCTTATTTGAAGAATCCATGGCAGCAATGGCTGAGAAAGAAATGGAAGAAAAAAGAGATACAATGCAACATTTAAAGAAAGAAATTTTGAGAGATGGTTTAGGAGTTTGTGGTGTAGATGATGTCATTGAAGCAGCAAGAAATGGGCAAATAGAATTGCTATTAGTAGAAAAAGGCTACAAGCTCAGAGGATGGATTTGCGAGAACTGTCAGGCAGTGGGTAAAGGAACAGCAGAGGAATGCCCATACTGCCACAAAAAAACTTCAGAAGTGGACATCATTGAAGAAATCATAGAATTTGCCGAACGAACAGATGCAAAAGTAGAATTCATCTCCGGCGATGAAATAAAAAATCTTGGCCATATTGCAGCATTGCTGAGGTATAAGTGAATTTTTGGCATGTTCACTAAAATTATATATTACTCAACATTATGGATACAATGCAAATTAGGGAAGAGATTATCTCACGAGATTATTATCCTCCTACTAAATTAATTGGATTTTTTTGTAATTTAATCGTGAAGAAAAGCAAAGGAAAAATCAAGAGAGTAGTCCTCCTTCGATTTGTTTTAGCATTATTGATCTTCGGTTTTTTGGCCTTTGGCATACCATTAATAGTAGGTTATTTTGCTAACGATTTCTTTTTCACAAGCTGGGAATTAATTCTCGCTTTTTGTTGGTTGTTTATAGCCGCTGTACTGATCGACTTATTTGAATATGCTATCGATGATTTTTGGGATAAATATAAAGAGATTTGCAAGATGGAAGAGAAGGACTTTCTGCAATTTAAAAATGAGTACAATAAAAAGATTTTTTCAAGAAAATATCTTATATTAAGTATTTCCTTGTATGTAATTGGTTTTATTTATATGCCAGAAATTTTGCACGAATATAGTCTAGCAATACTCATAACCGTAGATATATTAATGATTCCAGCTGCAATTATGTGGGGAATAATTGGCTATCTTACTCTTTATATGTACTCTTTTTCATTCAAAATATGCGAACAAAATATTGATATCAATCCGTTTCACCCTGATGGTTTTGGTGGATTAAGCGCATTAGGTAATCTTCCATTGAGAACAGCTTCGTTTGTTTCAAGTGCAAGCTTGTATATTCCTTACGGAATTAATAGGATGAGAGAATTTGGAATGCAAACCGTGGTTGGAGCCTCGTCGATACTAGCTGTTTCCGTGGTATCTACGATTATTCTACTTACCTTTGTGGTTCCTCTTTTACCGGTGCATAAATTGGCAAAGAAAGTTAAATATGACTTATTGATGACTATTGGTAATAGATTAAGAAGTAGATTGGAAGCCTTTGAAAAATGCGATATGTGCATGGAAAGAGACATTGAGTTGTTATTGGCTTATTATAACTATAACTCAATTAAAGAAATGAAAGTATGGCCGTTTAATACTAGAACATTGTTCGAAATTTTCTGTTACATAATTCTGCCCGTATTATTGTTTTTAGCTGGTATTTTTCTACATTAAATGCAAAAGAAATTGCTTTATAATTGCTGAAACATTCCCAACTTTTTGAACAATATAAACAAACCTATGAAAAAATAAATTGCAAATTCCCACCAAGATAAAAGGAAGCCCAACAATATCAAGCCTAATAACCAGCCAATCAAATAATACAATGACCAATATGTCATTTTACTTAAAAGATCTATTATTGCTACAATAGAAAGGGTGAAAAATATTAGTAGAAAAGGATGGTAACCATATAATGTTGCTATCTCCTTAAAAATTGCAGACACTGCAAAACCAGCAACAATTCCTGTAACAGCCCTTTTAAATCCATGCTCCAAACCAGGCATTACAATTCTCCTCTAAATGCTTTATAAAGAATGGCTTGTTTAAATTTTTCCGTTTTTTATATGTCTCTCCCGTTACTTTAATATTGCCTTAATTTATTCAGAATTATGCCTAAAAAAGTTTTAACCCATGGCTTTAAACTTTTCCAGCCATGGGCAAGCGAGGTTGTAAAAGGAAAATTAAATTTTCTTGTACGTTCAGTTTCTACAAAGAAAAGAGGGAGGGTCGCGGTTATAGCAACAAAGGAAGTGGATGATGTATGGCTACGGAAGGCAAGCGAAAGGGAAATAAGAGAGATAGAAGATAAAATCGGAGCAATAGGAAGTGTGGAGGTAAAAGATTGCATCGAGGTGAAGCCAAATAAGGTTAAAGAAAAATTAATTGAACTCGCTGGAAAAAAATATTGGGAATATTATCCAAAATATTTGATTCCCGAGAAAACAAGAACTGGGATGGTTTACATTTGGATTTTAGATAAAGCAAAAGAGTGGAAAAAGCCGAAGCCAGTGAAAGGCGGAGGAATTTTGTGGGCAAGGGTGGAGTTGGAGGATGAATGAAAAGATAGAGGTTCGCCAACGTGTTAAAGAGCATATCCAAAAAATCTCATCTCATAAAGGTATTTATGAACTTTTTTCATTGCTCAATTATCCTAAAGAGGTGATTTTTCCCTTTTCCTCCACTAGAAAGAAAGAAAATTTTGATTTTAAAAAAGAAGATCTCGAAAGGATAGAAGAAATATATTCCATACTAAGTTTTGGGGAGGGCTTAAGCAAAGGAGAAAATCTCCCTGTATTCTTAGTTGAATCTAAAACATTGACGCCATCATTTATTAGGAGTGTTACAAAAAAATTTGCGGAGAGTTACTTAAGATTTCTATTGATTTTCACGATAGATTACAATGAAATTATTTTTGTTTTTCCAGATTATGAAAGAGTTAGTGTGGGGGAACCAAAATTAAAAATAACCCGATTAATTATTGACAAACAAGATATTCATTACACAGATGTAGAGATTCTATCTAACCTCTTTTTTGATAAGGAGAAAAGTTGGCGCGATGTATGGAAAAAATGGAAGGAAGCGTTTAAAGTAGAAAAAGTAACAGAAAAATTCTTTGAGGACTACACAAAAATATTCTTTAGGTTGAGAGAATATGTTTTTGATCAAGGTTTATCCAGGAAAGAAGCACATGAATTTACTCTGCAGTTACTAAATAGAATAATGTTCATTTATTTTATTTCAAAGAAAAAATGGCTTGGTGATAAAAGATTTATGGGATGGTTATGGAAAGAGTATAAAATCTCTCGTGAAAAAGATTTATTTTATGAGAAATGGTTGAAGCAGATATTTTTTAAAGCATTTAATAACAGAAGCAGTGAAATCGAGGGTCTGCCAGAAAGTGTAAAGCAAATTCTCTTAGATGTGCCTTTCCTAAATGGTGGCTTGTTTAATAAAAATGAATTGGACAATCTACCAGTTAAGATAGACGATAATTTAATGAAGGAAATTCTAGACTTTTTCGATAAGTATAATTTTACTATAAAAGAAGATATGCCCTTAGATAGAGAAGTTGCCGTAGATCCCCAGATGCTTGGATATGTTTATGAATCTTTGGCAAATGTTGCTGAGGAAATATATGATAGAAATGATTTAGGCATTTTTTATACTCCAAGAGTAGAAGTAGACTTTATGTGTAGAAGATCTCTAGTTGAATATCTTTCTAAACATTTGGATATACCAAAGGATAAAATATATCATCTGGTTTTCGATCCGCTGGAAGAAAAAGAGAAAATCGAAAAATGGATTAATGAAGAGGGGTTAAGAAAATATTCTGATAAAGAAAAGATTTGGCGAGAACTAGAGTATGTTTTAGATAACTTGTCTGTTGTCGATCCAGCATGCGGTTCGGGAGCATTTTTGGTCGGTATGCTAAATGTTTTGACCGAACTTTATAAGCTTGTATATAAGCATACAGGTAGGCATTTTAGCGATTTTCAGATGAAATACAGGATTGTGCAGCGATCTCTCTATGGCGTGGATGTTATGCCATGGGCTATTCACGCCGCAGAACTGAGATTATGGCTACAGTTGATTGTTGAAACTGAGTTTAGTAAGGAAGAATTGCGAAAACATCCGCTACTTCCCAATCTCAATATGAATCTTAGAATAGGGGATTCTCTGGTTCAGGAAATTGGTGGGATTAGTTTTAATATAAGGAAAAACAACCTGAAATCATTTTTAAAGAAGAAATTAGAGGAACTGAAGGAGGAAAAGAAGAAGTATTTCGAAAACTCTCCGACTGCCAAGTTTAAAACCCTTGAGGAAATAAGACAAGAAGAAATCAGGTTATTTCAAGAAATCATTGATGAAAGAATAGAAAGTTTAGAAAATGATATTTTATCTTTAAAAAATGAGATAAAAAGAAGAGGAAAGCAAATCGGATTATTTGGTACGGAAATAAATGTCGACTCAGAGACATATAAGAAGGAGAAAGAAAAAATTGAGAAAATCGAGGAAGAGATCGAAGAGAAAGAAAGAGAAATTGAAAAGTTAAAGAAAGTTAAAGAATTATTACATAATCCAGAAAAGAAACCTTTTGTGTGGGATATTGATTTTGCCGAAATTTTTGGAGATAAAGGTGGTTTCGATATTGTAATCGGAAATCCACCTTATGTAAATTATAAAAAGATAAGCCCACCGAATAAGGAAAAAAAAGAGGTTACTGAAGAGGATAAGAGAAACTACAAAAACAAATTGATAAAATCTATTAAAACCCATTTTCCTGTTATAAAGAAATTTAGTTTGACAAATGATTACTATATCTATTTTTATTTTCATGGATTAAGCCTCCTAAATAAGAAGGGAACTTTTTGTTTCATAACTTCAGATGCATGGTTATATACTGACTATGGCAAAGATCTACAAGAATTCTTATTGAAATATGTCCCAATAATTGCTATTTATGACTACCCCAGAAGATCATTTGAACATGCTGATATTTATACTGTAATAACTCTTTTTGGTTCCCCAAATATTAAAGAGAAAAATATAGGTGATTTAAGATTTCAAGAAAAAAGAAATTGGAGTATGCTGAACAATGTTTCCAAATTTGTAAAGTTCAAAAAACCATTTGAAGAGGTGTTATCTGCCAATACTCTTATTGACATTGAAAATATAAAAATCAAAATTAGAGATAAAGAACTTACAGAACTAGCAAGAAATGTTATTACAACAGATAGTTATAGAGTTTTTCCGATTTTACAAGGAGATTTGTTAGAAGATGGTTGGGAATATCCAGAAAAACAAGATAAAAAGATCGAGAGATTTAGTGAGGGGTTTTATGCAGGGAACAAATGGGGAGGGAAATTTTTAAGGGCTCCAGATATATATTACACCGTACTAAAAAAAGGCAGAGAGGTATTTACAGAATTGAAAAATGTAGCTATAATAAGAACAGGCATCAAAGAAGGAGGGTATAGTAAATACATAGTCCATAAATCAAAGATAGATAAAAAAGAGTATAAGAAATATATCCCAATTTTGAAGAATGTAAAAGAACATAATAAGATCATCATAAGTGACAATGATTCCTTTATAACTAAAGATATTGTAAAGTTTAGGAAGATCGCCAAGAAAAGAAGGTCTCGCATTCTATGGCTTTCTGGCAGAGGCTCTACTCATAAATGCCATAAAAATGTTAAAGAATTTACTTTTACTGGAAATTACATAGGTATCGAGCCAAAAAAAGAGGAATACGTCGACTACTTAATAGGGCAATTAAATTCAACATTATGTATTCTGTTATCGGAGATTATAGGACGAAGTAAAGGCATAGGAGGTGCAGCTGCTGTTTTTAGCAAAACCGATTTAAAAAAATTATACATTATTGAAATAGAAAAACTACCGAGAAAATTGCTAGAAATAGTTAAAAGAATGCAAACAAGGGAAATAAAATCAATCTTCGAGGAACTAGGATTAGATCCCTCAAAACCAATTCGTGAGCAAGAGCCAAATCCGTTGCCAGATAGGGCAGAACTTGATAAAATCATTTTTGATGAGCTTGGATTAACTGAAGAAGAAAGGAAAGAAGTTTATTGGGCTGTAGCTGAGTTGGTTAAGCAAAGGTTGGATAAAGCAAGGAGTGTGAGAAAATGAGGGAAAAAGTTGTTGACAAGATTATCCAAGGAGTCAAAAAAGCAGAAGAATGCATCATCAAAAGGTATAAAGAGAGGCAAATATGCGAGGAAGAGGATATTACCGCACAACTAGCAGGAAAAATTTCCGAATTAACAGACGGTCTTAAAGAAGAGGGTTTTAAAATATCTGCAAAAGTTTATACAAGAAGGGGGAAAAAATCTGAGGAAAAAATTACTGGTGCGGATTTAGCTGTTGTATTAGAAAGTAATTCTATAAAGAAAGCTTTTTTAGCCCAAAGTAAAAAAGGAGTGAGAATAAATGGGCATTTAAAAATAATAAAAGATGAGAGACTTAGAGTGCAGTGCCAAAAAATGTTAGAAATTTCATCAGATTCTTTTGTTATAATCTATACATCAGAGAGTATATTTGTTACTCCAGCTTTGGAAATAAATGATGCTAAAAACAATTATAAGAGATTGCATACATTTTTTACGGAATTTCTAAAATGTTTTATTGGTGATCATAAAATAGTGGTGCTTGTAAAAGAACCTGAAAAGTTATTAGAATTTGCTACTACAGTCCTATACATAAAGGTTAATTATTTAATTATTGGTGATTAAAAATGCCCATACCAAAACAGATAATAGATAATTCGGATGGAAATACCTTGGTTAATTTTCTTAATTTAATGTTGCAAGAAAATCCAGATACAAATCTGGATATTGCCACAGCTTTTTTCAATATACAGGCCTATGAAATGGTTAAAGATAATTTGGGGAAAGTGAGAAGATTTAGACTCCTTTTAGGAAAAACACCAGAAATAAGGAGTGATAAAACTTTAGGAGAGGCTTTACTTGATATAATAAAAGAAGAGGTAGAGGGCTTTGAACTATCAAAAGAAAAAGAGAATAATGTAAGAAGTTTTATCGATTTTTTAAAGAAAGATAGTGTAGAAGTAAAAATTTATGATAAGCAGTTTCTTCATGGAAAGGCATATATTTTTGATAATGCAGTTGTGATAGGCTCATCAAATTTTACTCCGGCTGGACTCACACATAATACAGAGTTAAATACTTGGCAACAAGAGGCACAGGCAGAATATGTTAGAAAAAAATGGTTTGAGAAATTTTGGAAAGAGGCAAGAGATTTTAAAGAAGAGTTGATAGAAATACTGGAAAATTCCAGATTCGGCAGTAAGGAATATACACCCTATGAAATCTTCATTAAAACACTTTATGAACTTCAAAAGGAGGACATAAAGGAAGAGGAAGAAAGAGAGAGAAAAGGTCTCCCAAAGACCAAAGTTAATCTAACAGATTTTCAGGAAGATGCTATCCCAAGAATAAAATCTAGATTAAAAAAATATGGTGCCATATTAATAGCTGACTCAGTAGGTTTAGGAAAAACTTTCATCAGTGCAAAACTGCTTGAAGAAATTGGTTACTATAGAAGAGAAAATATACTTGTTATCTGCCCGGCCCAGTTACGAGAAATGTGGAGAAAGTTTTTGAAAAAAATAGATGTAAAGGAAAATATTTTGTCACAAGAAGAGCTTGCATCCAAGGATTTTCTGGAAAAAGCAAAAAGAGCGGTAGGTGGGGATTTATCTACTGTAAAATTAATAGTTGTTGATGAAAGCCACAATTTTAGAAATCCTTTATCGAATAGATGGGAGAATTTTTTTACCTTGGTAAATGAGCATATTGCTATAAAAGAGAGACCATATATTTTATTCCTGACGGCAACACCCATCAATAACACAATATGGGATCTCTATTGGCAAATAATGCTTCTAACCCTCCTAGATAATAGAGCCTTTATAAAAGAAAACATACCAGATTTATTCAAATTCTTTAGGGATGTCGAAAAGAAAGGAGATCCATCTCTTCTCAATGATTTACTGAATGAAATATCGATAAGAAGAACCAGAGATTACATTAAGGAGAATTATCCAAATGCGTATATAATCGTGGAAACGCCAGATGGGGAAATTAAAGAGCAGAAAATTATCTTTCCGGAGAGAATTTTAGAAAATGTGGATTATAAACTTGATGAAACTTATAGAGGAATGTACAGATGGATTTCGGACATAATCACAAATAAACTTACAATGGCTTATTACAGAATTTTAGAGTATAAGAAGACCGAGAAATTAACACCTGAAGAAGAATTGACTTTAGGCCGTATGATTGCGATAGGTGGCATTTTTAGAACTATCTTGCTCAAAAGGTTGGAAAGTAGTGTAGAAGCATTTAGAGTGAGTGTGTCGAAACACATCAAATTCCTTAAGAAGTTGAAGAAATACCTGAGACAGGGGAAACTTCTTACCAAAGAGTCATTCAACAAATATATAATGAGTATGGACGAGGAAATTGAAGAGGAGGAAATTAAAGAAGTATTAGAAAGTTTTAATCCAAAAGACTACAGGATGAATGAATTGATTAATGATATAGACAAAGATATCAAACTTTTAAACACAGTTCTAGAAAAAGTTAAACAAATAGAACCAAAAGATGATGCAAAATTAAAAAAACTTAAAGAAATACTTCTTAGTTTGTCTAAGAAAGGGCAAATCGTTTTATTTACATATTATGCGGATACTCTAAATTACATATACAACGAAATTAAAAAATCAAAGGAATTTTCCAACTACAAAATAGAAGCCATATCAAGCTCAGGTGTTACCAAGAAGAGCCCAAAGGAAAGAGAAAAGTTAGTAGAGAAATTTACAAACAAAGAAATTGATATTTTAATGAGTACAGATGTTTTATCTGAAGGACAAAATTTACAATCCGCGCAATATTTGATAAACTATGATTTGCACTGGAATCCAACAAGAATGATTCAAAGAGCAGGAAGAATCGACAGAATTGGTTCACCATATAAAGAAATCTATGTATACAATTTCTTCCCAGAGGACGAGCTGGAAGAATTGCTTAGACTTGTACAAATATTGCAAACTAAAATTATAGAAATAGATGCATCTATTGGTTTAGATCAAAAAGTATTAGGCGAGGAGATACATCCCAAAGTTTTTGGAGTAATAAGAAGGATAAAGGGAAGAGATTCCACTATATTTCAAGAATTAGAAAGAGATGCTTTTGGTGGTGGAGAGAAATTTTATCAGCCCCTTAAAGATTTCCTAAAAAAGAAGGGAATAGAAGAATTAGAAAAGATACCTTATGGAGTATATAGCGGTTTAAAGAAAAACAAAATTTCAGGAATATTCTTCTACTATAAATATGGAGATGATTTTCACTTTTGGTATTTATATGATGTTTCTACAGGCAACATAATCACAAATAAAACACAAATAATTGAATACATAAGTTGTCCCCCTGAAGAGAAAAGAGTTATACCGGATTTTTTTGATAAAGTATATGAAATAAATAAAATAATTTTGGAAAACATTGAGAGAACGTATAAAGAAATTGAGTTAAGCCAAACGCAGGATTCTATATTAAAAGACTTGAGTGTAAATAGAAGTACAAAGTTTATGAAAAAGATGTTTACAGAAATTGAATTACAGATTGAAGACTACTTAGCAGAATTTCCTGATGATGATTCAATTGAGAAAATGTGGGAAACAATCAAGGGCAGACTTCTATCAATTCAGTATACAAAAGCCAGAATAAAAGAGCTAAGAAAATATTGGAAGGATTATAAAAAGGACGGAGACTGGAAGAAGTTGATAAAAAATCTGGGGGATTTTGCAATTGAAAAGAGCGTTGCAAGAAAAAAACCTGTAGAACCTTTCAATCGATCGAAATTAAAGCTAGTTACAATCGATTTTATTTCATAATGTTTGTCACTTTATCCATATTGGATTTTATTTTACAATATCATGCTCGTTTTTACAAATAACTACTCAAATCATTAATTTTATACAAAACATTATACTTATCAACTCAATTTTCTTATTGTATATTATGCCATCATTAACCTTTTATGGGGGTGTGGGCGAGATAGGAGGAAATAAAATTCTTCTTGAAGATGGTGATACAAAAATATTTCTTGATTTTGGAATGAATTTTGCGAGATATGGAAAATATTATGCTGAATTTTTGCAACCAAGAACCTGTAATGGTATAGGAGATTTACTTGAGTTTGGAATAATACCAGATATAGATAACATTTACAGGAACGACCTTCTGGAAAATGAGGGAAGGAGGTTAACAGAAGAGCCAATGGTAGATGGTGTGGTGGTTTCACACTCACATGCAGATCATGTCTGGCATATCTCTCTTTTGCACAAGGATATTCCAATTTATTGTAGTGAAATTTCCAAGCTTATAATGAAGGCGATTCAGGAAACTTCTCAGGGAAACTACTATATGGACTTCCATTATTACAGGGAGAATTTTATCAGTAGAGGCAAAAAACCAAAGGAGGAAAGACCATTTCGATTATTTAAAACGGGTGAAAAGTTTTCCATAGGTGATCTAGAAATAGAACCTTTAGGTGTCGACCACTCTGTTCCAGATGCTCATGGTTTTCTCATACATACATCGGAGGGTTGCATAGTCTATACAGGTGATTTAAGATTTCATGGCAGGAATGAAGGATTAACAAAGGATTTGGTGGAAAAAGCAAGAGAGGAAAAACCCATTGCGATGATATGTGAGGGAACAAGGGTAATGGAAACAGAAAGAGGAATGAGTGAAGAGGAAGTGTATGAAAAGATAAACAATTTTATCTCAAGCACTAAAAATTTGGTGGTGGCAAGTTTTCCTCCTCGTGATCTGGATAGATTCATGACATTTTATGAAGCTGCAAAAAATAATGGAAGAGAATTTGCAATAACAGATAAACAGGCATATCTACTGGAACAATTAAGCGGGCAAAATCTCAATATGCCAGATTTAGATGATTTAAAAATTTATATTCAGAGAACATCCTGGGGTCGGTTTGAAGAAAGAGATTATAAAACCTGGCAGAGACCTTATCTGGATTATCCAAATAGGGTCACCTATCAGGATGTAAAAGAAAATCAAAGTAAATATGTCCTCTACTGCAGTTTCTATGATTTGCATGAATTAATTGATATAAAGCCTCTTGATGGGAGCATTTTTATACATTCCTTGACGGAACCATTTAATGAAGAAATGGAAATAGATTTTAATAGAATGAAGAATTGGCTGGAGAGATTTGGTTTACCCATAATGCATGCACATGCTTCTGGTCATGCCTGTGGGCCAGAACTAAAGGAAATGATAGATATTATAAATCCAAAGATTCTGCTGCCTGTGCATACAGAATATCCAGATTATTTCAAGGAGTTGGTTAGCACAAAAGTGCAATTACCAGAATATGGGGAAACAATCCAGATAGCGTAATTATTTACTGGGGGTGTTTTCTCTTAATATGCTGCCTAAGAAATTCCTTATTTTTGAATTTTTTGTTGCAATAAGGGCAAATTATAGCTTCATCTAGGTGCTTTTTTGATTGAGTCACTATCTCTTTTAATTCTTCGCATTTTTCACAGGGCTCATCTTCACAAGGAGCATCAACAATTCCTTGAGATATCGCTTTTTGTATCAACGATTCTAGGTACATAATTTGCTTTTCCGTCAGTTTTATCTTTTCCATCTTTTTGTGTGCTATGTCAAAAAGGGCCTTTCTCTCGTTTTTTTTCAGTATGTTATTGTACTTTGCCTTCTTTGCCATATGGAGAATGACATAAACAGGCAATTTATTCTGAAGAAGTTCTTCATCATTCATTGTCGGTGCTCGCTCTATACTTTTTTCTGTCCTGATCTCAGAAAATGAAATCTTACGGAGTTCTTCTCCAATCCTATCAGATTCCTCTAATAAAATCTCTACATCCCCAAAAATATCCTCTTCAGAGAGCGTTATTTTTTCCTCATCGGCTACGGGTTCAATAATTTGGGGAGATGTATCGATTTTTTCTTTCTTTTTTAATTCTTCCTCTAAGTCCGCTATCCCAGTAAATAACAAAATTGAAGATAGCGCCTCTTTCAAATCTTGGTTTTGTGTGTTTTCAAGTTCTTCCATTATGCGAGTAGATATCTTAAATACATCCTCTGGTTGGGTCCAAAGTTCTTCCACAATTCCTGAAAGATTTTTGTTTCCCTCAAATTTTTTAACGATATATGCGCATAAATATAGGTCATCCAGATACCCAAATGCCCCCAGTTCATCTTCAGGCAAAAGATCATCAGGCAACACAAAATAGGATATAGCGGAGTTAATCATTTCTCTGTATGGATAAGGTATTTCCTTTTTGTATAGTTTTACTATAAGATCAAAAAAATCCGGTGCAAACTTTAATACATTTGAATGTGGGCCAATATAATTCTTTATGTTTTTTCTTACTGTTTCAGAAAATGATAGAAAAACATTCTCTGAAGATTTTTCCTTCTTTTTTGATCTGAACAAACCCATATTTTCGTATTTAAACAATTTTGCATTAAAAAATTTTTTCATAAGCTGGCTGGCGAATGATCATTTAACAGTTACAAGTTCTGCATTTCATCTATTATTTCCTCGATATCAATTTTCTTCTCATTATCATATCTTTCTTTAAGTATCCTTACACCTGCTTCAGCATATTCTTGTAATAGTTCTAAGCGTTTTCTGCCATCCGCATCCGGATGTAATTCTTCTAATATAGTTTCAAAAATTCCTTCGGAATCAACGCTAGTTATCATCAACAAATGCACATCCTTTTTAAATCCCTCTCTTTTTCTTAACCTAATGCCTATAGCTGCAGCAAAATGAAAGAGATCTTTATATTGGGGGAATAGTCCTTCTTTGTCGCATAATATCTTATAAATGCTATGGGACTCTTTGCTGACAAATACTCTATCTGCTCCTCCAAACTTTACCATTATACAACCTCCTTTATTATTGAGCTCTTCTTATCTGGTAAAAACCTTATTTCATATTTCTTCCCTATGTATGGTGCAATAATGTCTATATTATCTTCATTAACATCTTCATCTGTTGCAAGAATGATTATCTGATTACCCAATTTATGAAGAAGTTTCATAACATTTATTTTGTGTTCGTGATCCAGACGGCCAAAAGGTGTATCCATAATCACGGGAGCATCTTTATCGGTTGCCCTCCTTAAACCAGCAATGAAAGAGAGGGCTAGAATCTGTTTTTCACCGGCAGATATTTTTTCGTTGTCTACTATTTCTCCATCCTTGTCAATAATACATATTGTGTAATCATCGTTTATTTTCACTCGGCTAAAAACTTCCTTTTTATGCGTCAGTTCTCTAAAAACTTTTGTGGCCTCCTCTTCTATACGTTTTTTCTTTATATGAATAACTCTCTCCAAGTACTCATTCAGGGCTTTTAAAGAATTTGTTATTAAGGTTATTTGTTTATTTAGTTTTTCCATTTTAGGTGACTTAATTTTGATTTCCAATATCTCATTTTGTATTTTTTCTTTCTCACGCTGTAAAGCTTCATATTGTTCTTCGGCCCATTTTATATTTTCGGTTAACTTTGCTATTTGCAAACTTATTTTCTCATATTTTTCCTTTAGATTTTCATATTTTTCTTGACTTAAAGCACCAATCAACTTTTTATTGATAACCTTTAGTTCGGAAGATACTTCGTCAATCTCGAAAAGAATTTCTTCTTTCCTTTTCATGATATTCTTATATTCTATTTCGGTTTTGTTTATTGCCTGCAAAATTTCGCTTAGTTTTTGCTGCTTTTCTATAAGTTTCCCCATTGATAACTCATCTGTTTCTGTTAACTTTTTTTTGTAACTTTTTTGTTTTTCTATTAATATTTTCTTTTCCAAGTTCCCTATCTTATTTCCACATAGACATCTTCCGCTTTTTAGTAATTTTTCTATTTCCTTTATCATTGCCTTTGCTGCTGTTACCTCTTCATGAATTTCTTTTTCTTTCGTTAATTTATCTAAAACTTCTTTCCATACCTTTTCTATGAGGGGTTTAACTATCAAATAAGGAAGTTTTTCATGCATTTCCTTTTCTTCTTTTTCTATTTCCTTCAACTTTTCAATTAATTCCTTCTCTTTTTCCTCTAATTTTTTCTTTTCATTGAGCATTGGCTGCAATATATTGTATTCTTCCATTTTATTTTGTATCTCTTCTTTAAGGGAGAGTAATTCAGCCTTCTTCCTTTTTGCTTCCTCTAATTTTTCTTCTCGAATCTTAATTTCTTCTAAAATTTTCTCTTCTCTTTCAGCTAATTCAGCACGGTCTTTGCTTTTTTTAATTTCCTGATTCCTCTTACGTGTTAAATCTTTTTGTATAGTTTTCAAATCATGTATAGCATTCCTAATTGCAGGTATTCCCAAAACCAATTCTATTGCCTCTTTAGTCGCCTCTGTATTTTCTAATGAAGCATACTTCTTGATATCTTCACCGTCGAAGAAAAAGAATTGGCTTGCCTCTTTCGGCAAAATATCATTGATTCTATTTTCAATGTTTTTAACTGGCACTCCGTCTTCAAGCATTGTGACGCTTTCATCAACATCCTCTACCCTCATAACATCTGGTTTGGAGGCTTTTATAGAGCGAGTAATCTGATAATGCTTCCCATTATAAGTAAAATAAATTTCAACAACCGTGCTCAATTCTCCCTTCGCCAATGCATGTTTATTCATAAAATCTATCCTTTCCTTATATTTTTTCCTTATTCCATAAAGACAATACCAAAGAGCCCTATGAAGGGTTGTTTTACCATATCCGTTATTTCCATCTATAAGAACTATATTTTTACCTTTATCTAATGGCATCTCAATTTCGTTTAACCCATAATATACCCCGAAATTTTTAATTTTAATTTTTTGAATCTTCATTTTTATTCTCCCGCGAAATCTGATATAACCTTCTCCATTTTCTTAATTACATTTCTTCTTTTTAGTTGGAAAAGATGTTGTTTTTCTAAATTTATTATTTCAATTAAAAATCCTTGAGGAACACCATATTTTTCTTCCACCTCCGAAAGAATTTTAGCTTCTTCTGGGCCCCCACCGCTTTTATCCATAATACCTACATAAATATCTCATATATTATATTTATTTTTTTGGTGACTTCCTCCTTATTAATGGCATCATTTGCAAAAAACCTCACTCTCTCTAATTCTCTATCCAAAATATTTAACTCTACTTCATTCAGCGGAACTTGATCTTCTATTTTTTTATATGGAACAACGACTAGATCAAATATAGTAGCGTGCTTTTTACTAGGATGAAGGCGCAGTAATCTACCCCTTCGCTGGATAAACTCCCTCTCCATAGTCGAGTTAGCCATCAATATTGCAGCATCACAGGTAGGAATATCAACACCTTCGTCCAAACATTTACATGATAGTAAAAATTGGATATGCCCTTCCTTTACTGCGCTGAAGGCTATTTCTCTCTCATCCGCATCTAATCGGGCGGTATACTCGCCGACGGATATTCCCTCCTCCAACAACAAATTTTTAAGTTTATCAAGCTGTTTATAATCTTCACAATAAATTAAGCAGCTTCTAAGTTTGTCTTTGTTTTCTCTTATAATCTTTAGAATAGCATTGTATTTGTTTTTACACTTTTTTATTATTCTTCTTCTACTAATCAATAAGTATTGAAGAGAAGCAATCGATTCTTCCTCTACCTCTAATTCTTCTACCATACTGATTATATCTTTAATCGAATATCCAGGGTATTCTTGTAGAAAAAATTTTACAATCTTTCTTATTTCTTCAGAAATTTCTAAATATTCCTTTACTTCCTCTATTGTAAGAGCTACTGGCTCAACGTAATATTTGTACGGCGCGAGATAACCGTCTTGGATAGCATCAGAAAGAGTGTAATTATAAATTATTCCTCCAAAATATTCTTTAATTTTCTTGGTTCCAATATAATCCCATTCTCTAATGGGTGTGGCGCTCAGTCCTATGCGCTTTTTAAAAGGTAAAGTAAGTATATTTCTGTATCTAAAAGCTCCCACACGATGTACTTCATCAATTATAACAACGATATCATCGTGCGAGATAGGTTCTATAAGTTTCTTGAAATCATTTTTCCATGCAGTTCCCATAGTAGATATAATCACTTTTTGTCTATGATTAGACATTATGTCTGTTCCTTTTTGTCTAAGATATAATCTAATGAGGCTCTTTACTCTTCTTTTCCAATCTACATTCTCACTGTAACAACAAACTACAATTGATTTTGGAAAATGATTTTTTATTACTCCGTACCACTGTTTTAAAAGAGCTTTTGTAGGGACGATTATTAATCCAATTTTTCCTTCATTTAGAAAACTTCGGATAGCCTCGATCGCAATGATGGTTTTTCCTGTACCTGTCGCCATTGAAAGGATGCCAGTGTAATTGTTTTCCTTCCATCTCTCGATCGCTTCTTTCTGGTAAGGTCGCAATTCTATTTTTTTTACACTCATTTTTACAACCCTTTAAAAAATCCCAATCCCATAAGGCCGGCAACGCCCTTTTCCAGATAACAAGGGCAATCTATATCCTCGAAAGAATCTTCTATTGGCATCCCGTATTTAACTCCTCTTGGCTCCCTGCATCTAATGCCATCAAAATTCAGGCAGAATTCACATTGAACCATATTCTACAAATGTAATGAATTATTTAAAGATATATCTTCTCGTCTCTTTTCGAACCTATTTCGTATGAAAACATCTTTTTGTGACGGTATTCTTGAAGAAGATATTTTCAATGAAATCGAAAGTAACTTATGATGACACATTATAACATAATGAGAAAAAGTAAATAATTGGAGGAAATATGGCTGGAAAGGCATATATTACAATTCTTGGTCGTTCTGTATGGGCTGTTGCGAATACTTATTATGCTGTTTTAAGGGAAAAGAGATATTTCCCAGATAAAATATATGTATCCACTGAGGATGTGTATGAAGATAATCTTGGAAAGGTTGTTGAAGCGCTTAAAATATTGAGTGAAGAGTTTGGGTTCAACCCCGATATAGAAAGGAGAATAGTTGATGAAGCTGATTTTGTTTCTGCAGGAAAAGAAATTTTTGCAATAGTAAAGAATCTGAAGGAAAATAATTTTACTGTTGCGATAGATATAACTCCAGGAAGAAAAGCACTTGTAGCTGCTGCTCTTATTCCTGCCATTAAAATGAATATAGAACATGTTTTTTATCTGTCCATTAAAAACCTTGACAATGTTTCAAAACCCTATATGATGATTCCTCTGCAGATACAGCATTTAAGGGATTTTGCTGAGGAGGGAAGAAAGGTGATGAAATAATGATAGAAGAGATAATCAATGCAAGCGAACTGCAAATTTTGATGAATATACTTGGAAAGGAAATTGAAATAACATTTCCTCTTTATTATTTCAAGCTTTTGAGAGGAATACAGCGAGGAGATGGATATGAGTTAGAAGTCATTTGTGATAAAAGTGATTTTGAGAGAGAAGCAGCAAAATTTAATGAATTTGCATCTGAAATGCCTTCATATAATGATTATCTTTCCTGCCTGCTAAGTAGCGGGATTCTACAGTATAAAAACATTGATAAATTTAAGGAGAAACTCAGAAGTTATAGAGAATTAAAAAAGAAGGTGTATTTTAGTTTAGACACTAACATGTTGTACCAGAGATTTTTATCAGTTTACAATTTAATCTCTCCATCGGAAGTGATCCTCGTTGATACAGTGATAAAAGAGATTAAGGCATCTTTAAACTATAAATATAGTCCTCGACAGATTACTGAGATGAAAAGAATGATACCTCATCAAAAAAATCTCTTTAATGAATTTGTTAACAGAAAAGTCAAAAAATCCAGATATGTTGCATATCTTGCCATGAGAGAATATAAATCCATAATGGCACATGCTCTAGAATTAAAGAGCATCGTTGAATCTAGTGTTAATAAAGAGGAAAATGATAGGATAATAGTAAAAACCCTCAAGGGATATGAAGAAGAACGACATGTTTTGCCTGTATTGCTGACAGCTGATAATGGCATGGCCGATCTCTGTGAAATAGAGGGGATCGAGCACTTTCTATTTGAAGTACCGCACGTGATTGATGCCGATTATTGTAGCTCTGAATGCCTCCTTGACTTCATTTTTAATCTTGCTGCAGTATTTGGAGTTATTAAACTAAATTCCGTGATAGTGTATGGGGAATTTAAAGGTAAAAGCAGCAATAAGCCTAGTGAACTAAAATTGATATTTCTTGATGAAAAAATTGGTGAAATATTTGGGAGGGATTTAAGAATATGTAGGAAACTTATGGAAATAGGAATAGAAAATAAAAGCCCAATTTGTAATTAACAAAAATGAAAGAGCTTGTATTGCCTTCTCCTTTTCTTTCTTTTGCAAGCATGACCGAAAACATACAACACCACACTCCTTTCATTTCTTCTTTTGCTCTTGGTTTTGAGCGAAATTATTATAGGCATGAATGGCATAACATATTAAGAGGGATAGGTATGGAAAGGAAAAAGTTGGC
>MTNE01000071.1 GCA_002011355.1 Thermoplasmatales archaeon JdFR-43
TACATTGCACTTTTCATTGCTGTCACATCTGTTTCATTTGCAGCAATATTCATTGTATCATGCCAAGCGCCTCCTCTTTCAATAGCATTTTATCGTCTCTTTTTCACTACCCTTCTTCTCCTTCCATTTGTGTTGCTTCGCAAAAAAATAAGATATGAAATACTCAATTTGTCTTTTTCTTCTACTCTAATAATGTCTGGCATAGGCGTCATACTTGCACTGCATTTTGCTTTCTGGATTACCTCATTAACTAAAACATCTGTTGCCAGCTCCGTTATACTGGTTACAGCACATCCTGTTATGGTTGCTCCTCTATCTCATTTTTTATTTAGGGAAAAAATATCACACTTAAGCATACTTGGCATCACACTATCCATAACAGGTGTTGTTGTTTTAGTTGCAGGCAACTACGGATTGCAACCTGGCACCCTATATGGAAATGCGCTGGCAATTTTAGGAGGAGTTGCAGCCGGCATTTATATATTGGGTGGAAGAAGAATGAGGCAAAGAACTTCTACAATAAGTTATGCCTTCATTGTTTATGGTGTTGCAGCCGTTGTCTTATTTTTATTGTGTCTACTTTTTAATTCGCCACTTTTAATAAGCCATAGAGACTATGAAATAATATTTCTGATGGCTTTAGTTTCTGGAATATTTGGCCATACTTTTTACAATTGGGCTCTCAAATATGTTCCTGCTCATGTTGCTTCTGTTTCCCTGCTTGCTGAACCTGTAGGTTCTTCTTTACTAGCATTTTTATTGCCATGGATTCAGCAAGTGCCGTCCATTTATACAATAACGGGAGGAAGTATTGTACTGGCTGGCATTTATTTAACCGCGAGAACCGCTAGTTTTCAAAATTTTTAAAACATCTAAACTTTTCTTTAAATAGAATTTATAAATTTTGCCTATTTCATTTCAAATGCGAGTTGCAATAACGGGGGCAGCAGGTTATTTTGGCAGAAAAATCATAGAAAGACTTGAAAAAAACGAAGAATGCGAGAAAATTGTTGGAATATCCAGAAGGCGATTTAATCATTCTTTTAAAAAACTGGATTATTATCAAATGGATGTTAGAAATACGCAGCTAAAAAATCTTTTTAAAAAATATGATGTAGATGCAATTATACATCTGGCATTTGTTTTAAATCCTATTCATGATGAAAAGGAAATGCACAGCATTAATGTTAGCGGCGCAAAAAACGTGCTGGAGGCAGCAAAATATGTTGGGACAAAAAAGATTATTATGACAAGTAGCACAATGGTATATGGTGCATGGCCTGATAACCCAGAATATTTAACAGAAGAAAGCCCACTAAGAGGGCATAGAAGATATTATTATAATAAAGATAAAATCGAAGTCGAAAAGTTATCAAATAAGTTTAGAGAAGAAAATCCTGATATTTCACTTACAATTCTCCGCCCCTGTTTAGTTTTAGGACCAACTGTGAATCATTTTTATTCTCGTCTCCTGGACTGGCCTTTTTTGCCACTCGTTGATGGAAAAAACCCAGATATTCAATTTATTCATGAGGATGATGTTGCAAGGGCATATGAAATATTTTTAATGGATGATATACCTGGTGTATTCAACATAGTTGGCAGAGGAACGATGAAATGGAAGGAAATTATTGAGGAGGCTGGTAAAAAAGCTGTTAGTTTGCCAGGCTTTATTCTCTATCCAACATTAAGTTTGTTATGGGGTCTTCATCTTACAGAAGTACCACCTGATGTCCTTGATTTTATAAAATATCGCTGGGTGGCAAGTGGTGAGAAAGCAAAAAAGGAGGCAGGATTTGTTGCAAAATATACAACAAAGGAAACTCTTCATTCATTTCTGAAAAAAGCTGCTTTTTCCAGGAAAACAGAGGAAGAGTTGATGGTTCAGATTGGATAAAACCGACAAAAAGCTTTTTATTTGCTTCTATTCTATTTTCTCAGAGGGGCCCGTGGGGTAGCTTGGTATCCTTCCAGCTTGGGGTGCTGGTAACCCGAGTTCAAATCTCGGCGGGCCCACTCTTTTCAATCTGATATCACATAGTGCTTCTGGTAATGCATTTCTTCTTCATTTCCTGCGTTATCCACAGCATACCATCTGAGCTCCGCTGTTCCATAAAAGATTTCGCTATATTGAAATTGTATTTCTACAGTATTGCCCTCAACAATTTCGCTCAACATCAGTGTGTCTATGGCTGAATCATTGTCGCTGTCCCACCATGTTTCATAATAAATATAATCAACACCCGACAAATCATCGGTAGCATTTAGCCATATCGGAGTATAATAGGAAACAAAATAGCCCTCCTCCCAGTTTGGCTGCCCTATTTCCTTTGTTGTTACTGGAGGAGTTATATCTTCTTCCTCTTCATAAAATATTGTTACAGATGCTGAGCCATAATTTCCTGCTGCATCTTCGGCTCCCACCGTTACCCTGTTCCATCCTGACTGGAGGGCCATTATTTCAATACGGAAAGAAATATTATATTCTGGAGGATCAATCGTTTCATAACCGCCTGTTGAACCATTTTCCCATTCCCATAAATATTCTACATACACAATGCCAGATACTGTATCAACTATCCAACCTGTTATGTTGATATGAGGCACGAATACGATGGTATTGTTTTCTGGATAGACTATTAGAACTATTGGAGGATCTCTATCTTCCTTTTCCCACAATTGAGGATGAGTATATCCTTTCATTGCACAGGCATCCTTGGCCACAGCTGTTTTGAAAGCCTTATCCANGAGTTCTATAATATCTATGGATGGATTAGCTAACCATGCATCCCACAGATCATCAACGAATCCGCTCGTAAACTCACTTCCCCAATCATCCTTATTTGGGTCCCAAGAAGGATCCCAATCACCGTATGCCTTTTCTTCCTTTTTACATGAAGTTATGATTTTGGCTGAATTATCCAGTTCTTTAAGAGACTCTATAAAAGCACCGCTATGACAGCAATCAATAATCCATTTGTATGTTGTATTTGGATGCTTTTTGGCCATTTCACAGAGCTCTTTTTCTGTTATCTTTTCTCCACCACATGAAATAAATGGTTCACCTGACGAATCTATTCCTCCATGAGCTGTTATATATACCACTACATCATCATTATCTCCTGTATCATCAAATGCATCCTCGACATCTGATTGTTGATTATCAGGTGGATTAACTTTTACAGTATCAAAACCAGGATATGTCGCCCAGAAAAGGCCCATTCTTATGGCATCAGCTGCCATGTCATCTCCCACAGTTTGCCCTTTTGACCATCCATTTATAACTATTGCTCCTTCTTTTCCTGGAGAATTTGATAGTTCTCTTGTTATTGTTTCAAATTTTGTAGATTCATGTTTCAGGCTCCAGTCATCATTTGTAAATGCCCAATTCTCTGGATTCCAGTAATCTTCTGAAGAATTCCACAGAGAAACATCATTAAGTACAGCCCACCATTGTTCATCTTGTATAACTATATCGCCAGTTTGGGCATCGATAAAAACAAATCTGTTGGGATGGGCATATTTGGCATATGGCAAATCATCTATCCAGAAAAACCATGTTGGCTTCTCTATTTCTGTATATACAAGATACGGAAAAATATCAACATAGGCAGGCACGGGGTCAGGCAGCCATGGCGCAATTCTATCTCCTTCTTGCAGAGGTTCATCAAGGGTAAATGCATAGAGAATATGTGTTAAATTTGATGGATCTATTACTTCATCAATCAAAATTTCAATGGCTTTTTCTTTGGTAATATATGATGGTCCTCCATTAAATATCCACACTGTCAATTCGGCATCATTAAAATTTTCATTCTCATCAAACGCTACAACTTTTATCTCGTGTTTGAAAGATAGCTTTTCATTCCATATCCATTTATGAGGACTGGAGTAATCAACACCTTTTAGCTTATTGTCTATATAAAATTCTACTTTTTTTATCTGATTATCTGTTGTCGCCTCCACTTCTACAGTAATTCTTCCTATTATAAAGGTTATACCTGTTGGAAAGATTTCGCGATCATTTATATAGAAATACCCTTTTTTCGGTTTCACTATCTCCACATTTATTAAATTATTCTTTGCTGCGTCTCTACATTCAAATCTTGCGGTTGGTATACCCCTTTCTATTACTAATCTGGCTATATTTCCTTCGCTCCTGTTACTCATCGAGTTTCCACCTATTATCTCAAAAAAGGCTCCAGAAAATAACAGGACACACACTACCAATCCAAACCATTTGGTGCCTCCTTTCATTTTGCCTCCCCATAAATAAATCGCTACGCAATATATAACATTTGCTAACAATTAGCAAAGTAATAACGCTAAAATATCTTCTCCATATATATTTACAACCAGTGCGGGTGTGGTCTAGGGGTTATGACGCGAGCTTCCCAACAACCCTTTCCGCTGCACGTAAAGCGTTGACGGAAAAGGGGAAAAGCTCGTTGCCCGGGTTCAAATCCCGGCACCCGCATTGAATTTTTGAGGAAATGAAAATGTATAATAAATGGAAATAAATCCACTAATGATGAAGGGATTAGTTGCTGTAGCTACTTCGTTTTTATTGATTGGGTTGGCAATGATGAGTTATATAGTAGAGGACAGAGAGCTTTCTTATGAAATTCGACAATCTATTTTGTGTTATTCTGAGGAGGATCTGACTAAATATGTAAATCCATTCATTGGAACAGGCATATACTCTCGCTGGGGAGCAATGGGAAGAGGCAATTGTTATCCGGGAGCAGTTGTTCCATTTGGAATGGTTCAGTTAAGCCCTGATACAGGCAATGACAATTTTGCAGGATATCATTATGAAGATAAATATATCCTCGGATTCAGCCACACTCATTTGAGTGGATGTGGCTGTCCTGGATTGGGCAATGTTCTTGTAATGCCAATTGTAGGTGAGCTGAAAATTACCGAGGATGGTTATAAATCGAAATTCAGTCACGAAGAAGAAATTGCTTCTCCTGGCTATTACACGGTCATGCTAAAAAGTTATGATATTAAGGCGGAGCTCACAGCTACTTGCAGGGTTGGCTTCCACAGATATACTTTTCCTTCTTCAGATAACGCCCACATCATAATAGATGTAACCCACACACTTGAAGATGACGAGCCAGTGGATGCATTTGTTGAAATCGTTGATAATCAAACCATCGTTGGCTATGTCACTATTCCAAATCCATTTTGTGGAGGAAAAACACCATATACAACATACTTTGCTGCGAAATTCAGCAAGCCATTTTCTTCATATGGAACATGGAACGGTGAGAAAATATATCATGACTGCAGCTCGCAATCTGGAAATGACATCGGCGCTTACATTAATTACTCAACTTCAGAAGGAGAGGTGATTGAAGCAAAGGTTGGCATTTCCTATGTCAGCATGGAGCATGCATTGCTGAATCTTGAGGAGGAAATTCCAGGCTGGGATTTTGATGAGGTGAGGGAAGAGGCAAGAAATATCTGGAATGAAATGCTGCACAAAATTGAGGTTGAAGGAGGAAGTGAAGAAGCAGAAATAAAATTCTACACTGCTTTATATCACTGCCTTTTGATGCCACATGTTTTCAGCGATGTGAATGGACTGTATATTGGTATGGATGACAATATTTACAGGGCAGAAAATTATACTCATTATGCAACCTTCTCTCTCTGGGATACCTTCCGTTCAGAGCATCCACTCCTCACTTTAATACTGCCAGAAATACAGAATGATATGATAAAGTCGTTGATAGATCAATACGAGCACGGCGGATGGTTCCCTAAGTGGCCTATGCTTAATAGATATACAAACTGTATGATAGGAGATCATGCTACAGCTGTAATTGTTGATTCATATCTGAAAGGAATATGCAATTTCAATGCATCAAAAGCTTATGAAGGTATGAGAAAAAGTGCTATGGAATTGCCGCCAGAAAATCACGATTATGAGGGAAGAGTCGGTCTTCCTTATTATTTACAGTATGGCTATGTACCTTATGATAAACTTTCCCAGTCTGTATCCCGAACTTTAGAATATGCATATGATGACTGGTGTCTTGCTCAGATGGCAAAAGCTCTGGGCAAAAATGAAGATTATGAATTATTTATGGGGAGAGCAAATTACTACAAAAACTTATTCGATCCTGTCACAAAATTCATGCGCCCAAGATATTCTGATGGCACATGGAAAAAGTTTTTCATTCCGGGCTCATGGAAAGGATTTACGGAAGGCAACGCATGGACATATACATGGTTTGTGCCTCATGATGTATATGGCTTAATAAATTTAATGGGAAAAGAAACATTTATNAAAAGATTAGATCATTTCTTCAAGAGATTTGGATATCCTGCCTGGTATATGCCATTCTCTCATTACTGGCATGGAAATGAACCAGATGAGCATGTGCCATATTTTTACAATTATGCTGGCGAACCCTGGAAGACGCAATATATAGTCAGAAAAATAATGGATGAACTTTATGATATTACACCCAGTGGAATACCCGGCAACGATGATTGCGGACAGCTTTCTTCATGGTATGTGTTCAGCGCAATGGGATTCTATCCGGTTTGCCCCGGAAATACAAGTTATCAGATTGGGAGTCCTATATTCAGCAAAATTGTCATTCATCTTGACAGTCAGTATTATGATGGAGATGAATTTGTAATAATAGCCAGAAATGTATCTGAAGAAAACAAATATATTCAATCGATGACTCTAAATGGAATACCATTAAACAGAACATGGATTGATCATTCAGAAATTGTAAATGGTGGAACCTTGATTTTTGAAATGGGAAGCAATCCAAAATACTCATGAATGGATATTTGAAAAGAAAAATTGCAAGATGTGGAAAAGTGCTGTTAAGATAAATAAAACGGCAGTAAAATTGGTTCTGCCCCTTTTATTATTTCTCAAATAATTTCATGAGTTTTTCAATGCTGTAAGTGTTTATTACATCCTCTTTTTTTGCCCATCCTCTTCTTGCAACAGCTGTGCCCAATTCATAGAACTTTAAATGCTCCTTATTGTGAGCATCTGTCCCTATTGAAATCTTTACACCCATATCAACTGCCATTTTAGTATGGATGTCATTTAAATCAAGTCTATCTGGATAAGCATTTATTTCCATTATAATGTCATTATCTTTTGCCACTTCCAAAACCTTCTCCATATCAATTTTTATTGGCTCTCTCTTCTGTATTATTCTGCATGTTGGGTGTGCCAGTATATCAACATATTCATTTTCTATCGCTTTTATTACGCGGGCTGTCATCCTTTTCTTCCATTCTAAATGCTGAATGCACACTTGCTAGAACAACATCAACCTGCTTGAGTAAGCTATTGCTAACATCAAGGCTTCCATCTTTCATAATATTTGCCTCTATTCCATGAAAAATGTAAATATCATCGAATCTCTCTCTCAATTTTTCTATTTCCTTAGCCTGCTCCATAACCTTTTCCTCATCCATTCCTCCTGCTATTTTCAGGCTTCCAACATGGTCGGTTATTGCAATGAATTTATGGCCAAGTTTTTTTGCTTCGATAACCATCTCCTCAATGGTGTTTGCCCCATCGCTCCACTTCGTATGCATTTGCAAGTCGCCTTTCACCTCATCATATTCAACGATTTTTGGCAAACTTTTATTCAAAGCTGCCTCAACTTCCCCTCTATTTTCCCTAAGCTCTGGAGGAATCCATTGCATTCCAAGTGCTTTGTACACTTCTTTCTCATCTCTTCCAGCTATTCTTTCAAATCCTTTAAAAAGTCCATACTCATTTAGCTTGTAACCAAGTTTAATCGCTATTTTCCTCACTTCAATATTATGTTCTTTACTTCCTGTAAAATATTGCAATGCTGATCCAAAACTTTCCTTTCCAACTATTCTCAAATCAACCTGTATGCCACCATGGAGACGAACAGATGATTTTGTTATTCCTTTGGCCAATACTTTTTCAACTCTCTTCATGCTTGTAAAAATATCCATGACCTTTTCTGGCTGAGAAGAAACAGCAAGAATATCAACATCTCCTATTGTTTCTTTTCTTCTTCTTATTGATCCAGCCAAACTTATTTTCTCCACGTATGGTTTCAATTCTTCCATTATAGCGTTTGCTTCTGGCAGAACAAAGCCAAGCAAAAAGCGATGCTGTCTCTGCCTAGCAATTTCTATGCCTTCCAGTATTTTTTTCTCTAATTTTTCTCCGAATCCTTTGAGTCTTCTTATTCTCCTTTGCTTTGCAACCCTCTCTAAATCATCTAAATTTTTCACCCCAAGCTTCTCATATAAAACCTTTATCATTTTTGGCCCTAAGCCTTCGACGGCAGACAAACTCTCAATATCAACTGGAATTTTCTCGCGGAGTTCTTCAAGCTTTCTTACCTTTCCTGTCTCCAGATATTCCTTTATTTTTTCTGCAATGCTTTTTCCAACACCAGGTATCTTTTCAAGCTGCCCTTTTTTATATAACTCTTCTATATCAACACTCAGGCTTTCTATATTCTGGGCTGCTTTTCTGTAAGCTCGCGGCTTAAACTCAACACCTTCTATTTCAAGTAAATCAGCAATTTCATACAGTATTTTGGCTATTTCTTGATTTTTCATTGTTTTTATATTGGAAGAAACATTAATAATTTTTTGCGATTATCGTAACATGAAGATTCAGATTCTTTACTTACAAGGATGTCCCTGTCTTCTCAAAACAAAAGAATTAATAGAAAAGAGTCTAAAAGAGATGAATATAAAAGCGGAGATTGTAGAAATTTTAATTGATAGCGAAGAAAAAGCTAGAAAATATAATTTTGCAGGTTCACCAACAGTGAGGATAGAGAACGAAGATATCCAAGAAGACCATGAAAAAATGTATGATGGAAGAATCATATATGGTTGCAGAATTTATTTTTATAAAGGGAAGTATTACCCATATCCTCCAAAAGAAATGATTAAAGAAGCAATTAAAAGAAAATCCTGACTATTTCTTAAATGCCTTTTTAATTTTTTCTTCCCATTCCTCTATTATTTTAGCTAATATTTCCGCCTTTACGAGAAAAATCCCCCACTTTCCATATGCTTTTCTTCCCAGAACAAGAATTTTATCTCCTGCTTTTATTCCAAATTTTTTTCTCAGTTTGCTTGGCAAAACTATCTGCCCTCTCTCGCCAACAGTTACGCTTCCATAGAAATCGAGTTCATTTTCCATGAAAATAATGAAAAATCATGTATTTAATGTTTTTCATAAAATTTTAAATAGGCAATTATGATACAACTCACATGCTTGAGAAGATAGGAAAGGCGATAGCTTCCCATCCATTAATGAGTATAGTAATTGTGCTAATAATAACGTTTGCATCAATAGCAAGTGTCTCATATTTTGGGCTCAAACAGGAGTTCAGTGAAGAAACTTTCATGCCAGATTTAGAAATGGTGAAGGCAAATAATGAAATATCCAAAAATTTTACATCCAGTTATGATGTGCCAGTGCTCGTAAAATCAAAATATAATGACATCCTCACCCGGGATNCTCTTGTAGAAATGCTTAAAATTGAAAAAGAAATTGCAAACTCTTCTTCTCTCAAGAGCGATTTATTTACACCTTCTGTTCCTTCTTATTCTATAGGAAGTGTCGCCGATATGGTGGCGCAGATTGTTCTCAAAAAACAGGGTTTCATACCTTATGATGAAAAAATAAATGCTTTGCAAAATATGAATGACAGCGAGATAAAGGATGCTATAAAAGAGGGAATATTTAATCCATTTTCACCATTTCATTTCCTCCAGCCAATGTTTACTATGAGCCTAACCAAAGATTTTAACTCAACTACAATGAAGGCAAAGGCAACCATCATGCAAATAAATTTTAATGGAAGNGTTGGCAAAAATACAAGCAAAGCATTGAAAGCCGAAAGAGAGATAGAGAGGATTATAAAAAATCAGGAGTTANCATCTATAGACGCATATGTAATGGGGGAACAGATTGTAACAGATGAGATAATGAAAGCAAACAATGAATCAATGGCGATATTACTCCCATTGGCATTTGCAATGGTTATAATAATTCTTGCTATAATTTATAGAGATATAATTGATGTTATTATAAGTTTACTTGCTCTAGCATTTGCTGTCACATGGATGTATGGTTTTGGAGCAATGATGCGTTACTCCTTCAACCCAATGACTACAGCCATTCCTGTTCTGCTTGTTGGCTTAGGCATTGACTATGGCATTCATTTAACAATGAGATATAGAGAAGAAAGGAGAAGAGAAGGTAAGGAAAAAGCGGTAGAAAATACGGTAAAGCATGTTGGTATGGCATTGCTTCTTGCCACCATTACAACAGTAGTAGCTTTCCTATCAAATTTAGCATCTCCAATTACACTTCTTGGAGAATTTGGTATTTTGTCTGCTGTTGGTATAATCGCTAGCTTCATAATAATGCTCCTATTTGTGCCAGCTTGCCGAATGCTGAGGGAAAAAAGAAAAGAGGTAAAAGAAGAAAAAGTAAAGACAGGAGATGGCTTGCTTGGCAAAGTGATGGCACGCATTGCTACCTCATTACATAAACATGCAAAGGTTGTGATAGCAGCAACAATACTCTTTTCCATTTTCATGGGATTTTTTGCTTCACAGTTATCCACCGAATTTGAATTAGAAGAGTTTCTGCCCAAGAAGCTGGAATTGACAAAAAATCTTCGATTCATGATGAACGAATTTGTTGGAGGAGGAGCAACAGAAAGAGTATATGTGCTTGTGAAAGGAGATATTGCATCTCCTGAGTTGCTAAAGAAGATGGCAGAAAGCATCTCCAATATGGATGATGATGAAAATGTGCTTAAAACAGGAGATAAAGCAAATACATACTCCATTCTTTCTTTAATGAAAGATTATGCAACATGGAATGGTGTCACCGACATAAAATACAATGAGAGTTTTGCCTCACTTTATAACAAATATTTTGAAAATGGTGTGCCAAAGAAGAATGTTAGTAAAGAGAATATAAAAGAGCTTTATGACTGGCTATATGTTAATGCACCTATTGATACAAAAATGGTGCTTCATAAAGGCAATGATTATGATGAGTGTGTTATAAGAATAGAGGTAAGCAGTAATGTAAATGCTGATGCACTGGGAAAGGAGTTAAAAGAAGACATACAACCTCTAAAAGGCTATTATGCAGTAATTACAGGCGGTCCCATTTTATCAAATACAATTTTGGACATCCTTGAAGAAAGTCAGATTCGTTCTCTTGTTATCACNCTCATTGCTTCTTGGATTATTCTCACAATAATATTTTATATAAAAGACAAATCCATCTCGCTCGGAACAATAACTCTTATTCCTGTCGCTCTTTGCGTAATCTGGATACTTGGAAGTATGTACCTGTTTGGCATCCCCCTCAATTTCATGACTATAACTATTGCATCTTTAACTGTTGGACTGGGCGTTACATATGGCATCCACATAACTCACAGATTCGCAGAGGAAATAAAGGATAAAAATGTTGAGGAGGCATGCAGGGAAACTGTGCTCCACACAGGCTCAGCTTTAATGGGGGCCGCTGCAACTACAATAGCTGGCTTTGGCCTGCTTGTTTTTGCTTTAATGCCGCCTTTGCAGCAATTTGGAGGAATAACTGCTCTTACAATATTGTATAGCTTTATTGCATCAACATTTATTC
Organism: Thermoplasmatales archaeon JdFR-43; assembly: GCA_002011355.1. Classification (GTDB taxonomy): domain Archaea; phylum Thermoplasmatota; class E2; order UBA202; family JdFR-43; genus JdFR-43. The sequence goes on from MTNE01000071.1 coordinate 11,669, forward strand.
TACCTTCTGTGCTGGCAATATGGGCAAAGAGGAGGAAATGATTATTCCTTGATACCTATTGCATAAAACTGCGGGAAAAAATTGAATTCTATGCCTTCTTCTATCGATTTTAAATAATGCTCTTCCCATTTTTTAATTTCTTCTTCACTAAGCCCTTCTCTCTTCAAAACATTCCAGTAAAATTCGCGAGCCCTCATATATGATTCTTTATCTTCTTCACAACTCCATATTCTCAAATTTCCCAAGCCTACTTCTGTTTTTAAACCAGCTCTCACAAAAAGCATTCTGAGTTTTCTGCCGATGTATGGATCTCCTCCTCTATTTTTTATTGCTCTGCCAGCAAAAATCTCATCTACTTCCGGATAGGGAGGCCAGTGTATTTTACCGCCAAAATCTGGTTCTAAACTGGCAACAACCCTGCCCCCTTTCTTAACAACTCTTGCCATTTCATTAACAACCTGCTGTGGTTCTTTAACCCACATGAGTAAAAGGTTACATATGGCTATATCAAATGTCTCATTTTTAAATGGCAGGGAATGAGCATCACCCATATAAAGATGAACATTTCTTACACCAACGAGCATTTTTTTTGCTATTCTTATCATGTCCTCGGAGTCATCTATTGCAATTACAGTACCATTTGTATGATTACATATGTCTCTGGTTACAGCTCCATTTCCACAACCCACATCCAAAACAAGTTTTGCATCTTTAAGGCCAGCTTTTATGTATATGGGGTGCCTTTCCTCAGCTGTTTCTAGAGCCTGCTGCTCAAGCTTCCTTATGAAGTGTTCAAGTTCTTCTTTACTTCTATTATGAGGCACAAGGAAATATAGCAACGAGATAAATAGATTTTTGGATAGTAAAATTTTTCTTGCCCTTGTTTTTTATTAATATGAAAAAACTGCTGGCTACAATGATTTTTTTATTATTTACTGTTCCATTAATAACGGGGAATATTTTTGTAAAAGAATATGTAGAGAGCAAAGGAATATGGGTATGGGGCTCAACTTTATATGAAACTGGCGTGGACAACTTTGTTTATGAGATGGTGGAGCATAACTTTTCAGATGTTTATTTGCTAGTTAAGGATGTTACTGGCTACTATACATTCAGCTTAATCAGCGAGTTGTTGAACAAAGCAAATGGAAAGTTTAGAGTACATGCATGGATTATATGCTTCCAGGATTACAGTCAAGGAGGCTGGATTGATGTAAACTCATCATCCTATAGGCATTATCTGATTAATGACATAATAATTCCATTAGTTAAAATGGGCGTGGATGGCATTTGCCTGGACTATATTCGATATCCAGGAAATGCATATGGAAATACCTATCCTGTAACATCTTTCTGTATGGAAGTACGGAACGCTGTTAAAAGCATTAATCCAGATTGCATTTTATCTGCTGCAGTAATGCCGGAAATGGAGGCAAATGCCTACTATTATGGGCAAGATTATGCTGAGATGTCAAGATATATGGATGTGTTGATGCCAATGACCTACACCCATAATTATCAGATGCCTCCTTCATGGGTTGGAGAGGTTATATCATTTATAAAGGCGAGAGCAAGTTGTAAAGTACAAGCGATAATACAGAGCTTAGATGATGAAAGCATTTTTATGAGCAACGACGAATTAAAAGCATGCATAGAATGCGCTTTAAAAAATGGTTCAAATGGAATAAGTTTTTTCAGATATCCTGTGGCAGAATGGCAATATGAAATTATAGATGAATATGTCCCCTTTTTTGATGACATTCCTCCATGCATTGAAATTGAATATCCTCTGAAAAATTCACTCTATATGTTTGGATACAGAATAATGTCCTTGTATAACAAAACTGTGATAATTGGTTGTCCCAGAGAGCTAAAAGTGAATACAACAGATAATGAGGGCATAGAGAAGGTAGAATTTTATATTGATGATGAGCTGGTAGCAGAAGATACAGAAGAGCCATATATTTTTGAACTAAGTAAAGGATGTTATAAAATAAAAGTGGTTTCATATGATTACAGTGAAAATTTTGCAAGCGATGAAATGAATATATGCTTATTCTGCATTTCATAGCATGATTTGCATCGTCATTTCCAAACAAGACATTGCAAGCATGAATATAGCAAAATTTTTGCTCTCCATGGAAAGATGGAAGGAAAAAGATGGCGTATATCTAAATGATGAAAAGATGCTTTATTTTATAGATGATGTGCACATCTATCATGATAATGTGGATGAGGAAATAGAAAATCTTGGTTATTCTCCTGACACAATAATTTTTGCCTCCCGCCATGCATCAGCGGCAAAGAAAAAAACTCTTAGCATACATGCCGTTGGAAACTTCAGCAATGCAGAGTATGGAGGAAAAGATGCAACGCTTGTTCTCTGTAATCCTTTACTTATGAGAAAGGCTTTGGAATTGCTGAATGAAAAAAGCTTGGAAGAATATGAAGTTTGTTATGAAGCAACACATCACGGTCCTTATCTGGAAAAGCCTTGCTTTTTCATAGAGGTTGGAAGCACTGAAAAGGAATGGGGAGATGAAAGAGCTTGCAAAGCCATAGCAGAAGTGATTTTAGAAATTGAAGAAAAGCAGTATGAGATTGCTATTGGCATAGGTGGTGGGCATTATGCACCGCGTTTCACTGACCTGGCTCTGGAAAAAGACATAGCATTTGGGCATATCGCCGCAAAATATGCTGTGCCATATTTGAATGACGGGATGCTGAGGAAAATGATAGAAGCAACGCCAGGCTGCAAAAGAGTATATTTTCATGGGGAGTATAAAGAAATAAAAGAAATACTGAAGAGAATAGATGTAGAAATTAGTGATAAATAATGCTAAAATACGCCCCTTCAAAATATTCTGTATAAAAATTTCTTATTCTCACGAGAAATGTCTTTGCATCAAGAAAATGATGAATGTCTAGCAAAAATTAGTCATATCTTATTCTGAATTCTGTTTCGCCTTGTGGCTCCTCGTATTCTACCTCTACCCTATCCACTCTTGCCAATGGAGGGCCACGATGACACCATTCTATTATTTTTTCAACGCTTTTATCATCTCCTTCAAAAACTGCTTCAACAGTTCCATCTGGCATATTGCGAACCCATCCCCTTACACCCAACTTATCTGCCACCTCTTTTGTACTTGCACGAAACCACACGCCCTGGACTCTACCGTATATCTTAACGTGTGCTCTTTTCATGATTGGATATTGAGATGCAAAATATAAAGTTTAAATAAGCGTAGTCATATAAAAATGAATGATTGGTTTGCTTACCTCCGACTTTACTCTTTACCACGATGCCGTAAATGTACTCAGAAAAAGGCGTCTTCCCTTTGTTTCTCTTACTTTTAATGATGAGATTCCTTCAAATGTTGATGTCATAATTACATCCTCAGGAGAAAAAGAAAAAATAAATTTTGACAACATTGTTATATGGAAAAACGGCAGTAACATAGAAAATCTCATAGATAAGGCGGTAATGCTTTCCAGGAGCAAAGAAATAAAAATAATTTTTGGAATAGATCCCGGCGACAACATAGGAATAGCCATTTTCGGAAATGAAAAACTTATAAGAAGCCTTGTTGCAAAATCGCCAGAGCAGGCAGCAGATTTCATAAAGGGTTATATTAAAGACATAGGAGCAGATGATGTTATTATAAGAATAGGAAATGGTGCCCGCCTCATAAGAAATAGGATAATAAATTTTTTAATTGATGAAAATGTAAGGATAGAAATTGTTGATGAGTCAACAATTCCATGCGTAGATAATGATGAATTGGCAGCATCGACAATAGCAATGGCAGAAGGAAGGGAAATAAAAGGCATGTTTTCCATTGAGCCAAAAGAAGGAGAAATTAGGGAAATGCAAAGGCTGAGCAGAATAAAAAGTAAAAATATAACCATTTCAAAAGAATTAGCAAAAAGAGTACTAACTGGAGAAATATGCCTTGATGATGCTATAAAAATGCAGCGCAGCAAAAATCAGGCGTAGCTCCACTTCTCTGGCAATCTTCCTTCTCTCTTGTAATATTTAACAAGCCTCTTTATCTTTGCCTCAATTAACTGCAGCCTTCGCCTGTTATGTATATCCTTTTTATGCTCAGCCAGGTGTTTTAACAAATTTGCCCTCTTATCAAGCAAATTGCTTAAGTCCTCTGGAATATCTGGCAACAGATTATGCTCTTCCAATACCTTTGTTAATTTCTTGCCCAAAGCTGCCTTTACATCTGGAACGCCATAAGAATCACGCAATATTAAACCTATCATTGCCGGCGGCTTGCCTTCCTCTGCCAGTTTAACTATAAGCTGTTCTATCTCCTCTGGCTTCAAGCTCCATTCTGGATGTACTCTTTCCACTGGATGCTTTGAGCCTGACTTGCCTCTTCTTCTTGCATGCATTCTTGCCATTGACACGAAATAATCTTTTAATATATAAAATTCACTTTCCTTTTATGCAAATTTGCGAAATTAAAAAAATTATTGAGCATAACAGCATCCACAAAACTTTCTTTTTTGATCTGGAAATGAAGGCTACAGCTGGCCAATTTGTCATGATATGGATTCCTGGTATAGATGAAATTCCAATGTCTTTGAGTTATATTGGCAAGGAAACAGCAATAACAGTTGAAAAAGTAGGAGAAGCAACAGAAGCTTTACACCAAATGAAAGAAGGGGATAAAGTTGGTATAAGAGGACCATATGGAAAAGGATTTGAAATTGTAGGCAGCAAGGCATTGTTCGTTGCAGGCGGCACTGGCATAGCACCGTTGCTGCCTCTGATAAAAAAATATGAAGGGGAGAAGCATGTTGTGCTGGGGGCAAGAACAAAAGAGCTTCTTTTATTCATTGATGAATTGGAAGAAATTTCCAGCCTTCATATTTCAACTGATGATGGCAGCCTTGGCTTCAAAGGATTTGCTTCAGATTTGGCAGGAGAAATTATGGAAAAGGAGGAATTCGACATTGTTTATACCTGTGGGCCAGAGATAATGATGAAAAAAGTGCTTGATTTATGTTTGGAGAAAAGTGTACAAATGCAGGCAAGCCTGGAAAGATACATGAAATGCGGCGTTGGTATATGCGATTCATGTGCAATAGATGGTTATCATGTCTGCAAAGATGGCCCTGTTTTTGATAGCAACATATTGGCAAAAATAAAGGATTTTGGAAAATGGAAGAGAAATGAGGCAGGGAGAAAAGTGGAGATATAGCTATCTCTTTCCGTAAATTTCTATGAATTTTTTGATGCTTCTGTCATATGTTCTCTCTACTTCTGGCGGGAAAAAGCA
>MTNE01000104.1 GCA_002011355.1 Thermoplasmatales archaeon JdFR-43
TCAATCCCGCCAACAATGAACATTTCCAAAGCCTTTCAACTGCTGAAAGGGGCGTCATCCTACGAGCTCTTCAGGAGAGAACCAAAATTCAGATTAAGATACCGCAAAGGACATTTTTGGAGCTCAGGTAAATTCTATCGAAGCGTTGGAGATGTCGATTTGGAGACAACAAAGAGCTATGTTCAGAGACAGGAGAAAATCCATCAGGCTACGCTTTCCCAATATTAACAGGAAGCTACAGGCTTTAGACTGTGGAGGATGTCACAATAAAGAGATTGGATAATAGGAGACCCTATAAATCACATCAACTCCTTCCCCTTTTCAGTCAGTTCCAGAACCTTGTACCTGCCAACTTTTTTCTCCACAACCAGCCCCAAATTCTTCAGCTCCCTTATCTTCTTTGTTGCAGTGGGTCGGGTTATGCCGAATGCTTTCATTATGTCCTTGTGGGCTGGTGTTCTGCCAATTGTGTTCTGCTTCTTTATGTAGTTCAGAATGTCGAAAAGGTCTTTATCCAGCTCGATTCGGTACTTGGGTTTTATCTTTTTAATCTCCTTCTCCAGCTGGATCCGTTCACGCTCGGAAAGGGTGTCAGGGTCCACAACGACGAGAAGGATGCCCTTTGTCAGGTACATCATCTCGTTGAGCTTTGTCAGGAACTTCAGCACCTCATCGAACCCGTACAGCAACAGCAGGTAGTCGAGCCGGTCGAGCAGCACTACGCTATCCCTTGACATGAAATCCTCGATTATCTTCTCCAGCAGTAAAAGCTGAGGCGAAACGACGCCCTTTCCTTTCTTCTTCTCGCTCAACCAGAGGATCTCTACATCCTCTCCCACGAGTTCTCCGATTTCTTCAGGCGGAGTTCTGCTTATCACCATCCCTCTGTAGCCAACATTTATGAGGTCCCTGAAAACATCTGCTCCCCTGTCCAGCGTCTTTTCCATAATGAGGTAACTTCTGCCCTTCTCAACATCGTACTTCAAAAACCGGTGTCGAAGCCTCTCTTCAGCCCTCTTCCTCTCCGTTATATCCACCAAAACCTTCAGGTTGCCCGCATAACTTCCCTCTTCCATCAGGGGGGTGGCGCTCACAAGAACGTCTATCTCCCCGTCTCCGGCATCAAGAACCGCCTCAAACCTTACACTTTCACCTTTTTTGAGTCTTGAATGTATTTCCCTTATTTCTCTTTCGTATTCGGAAGAAAAAATCTCGGTCCAGTGTCTGCCGATGAGTTCCTCCTTTGAGCAGCCAAGCATTTCAAGCATTCGGGGGTTGGCAAATGTTATGTAGCCCTCATCGTTCTCTATCAGGATGCCCTCTTCCATGCTCTGAACGATGTTCTCGTTGAATTCTTTCAGTCTCTTGATCTCATCCTCTGCATGCTTTCTCTCAACGGCCATGGATATCACGTTGGCAACTGCCTGCAGGAAGACCACATCGTCCTCTGTGAAATCCCTTCTTTGAGATGTGTAGGCTCCCAGGACGCCGAATGGTCTATCCTTCCTTGGAATAATGACGCTAATCCCGCTGATGACACCATGCTGGATGAGGCATTCTGCTTTGAAGCGCGTCTCCGTTCGAAGGTCTTTTACAATAACTGGTTCGTTTGACAGCAGAGTGTATCCAGCCTGTGAACGGGTTCCCGCGTCAATAGTTGCCTGCCCCACAACTCCTTCCTTCCACCCCACGCCAGCGCGTAACAGCAAATTGTTACTGTCTGGCAGGAGCTCTAGGATCCCAACATACTCCACATCGAGGCATTGGGCAACGAGAGTGACAGCTTCATCCATCAGCTCGTTCAGATCTGCACCACCCAAAGCAAGTTGACTGAGTTTGGCAACGGCCATCTGCTGACGTATGCGGGTTTTGAGCGCTTCCTCTCTCTGCTTGCGCTCTGTGATATCCATGAAGTTCCCGAGGGATGCCCGGCGCCCGAGATGTTTGACAGAAGTGACCGTTTCTAGGATCCATTTTATCCTCCCATCCTTGGCAACAATACGGTACTCATACGGAAAAGAGCGTTCTCCCTTAAGCATCTTCACAGCGTTCTTTCGAACAATCTCTCTATCTTCGGGAATAACGAGACTCAAAGAGTGCTTTCCTATCAATTCGTCCTCGCTGTAGCCGGTGATTTTCTGGAACTGGGAGTTGATCAGCTGAAACTTTCCATCCTGGACGATGTAAATTCCAATGGGGGAGCTGATGAAGAGGTTCTTGAGTAGTTGCTCAGCGTGCTTGCACTCGGTAACGTCTTCCCCTACGCACAATATACCAATGGTATCGCCTGCATCGTCCTTTAACACCTTTATGTGCCACCCGATAATTTTTTCCTTTCCATTCCTGGTTAAAATGGGGATTTCAATGTATTCAAACGACTCAATTCCTTCATCCATCGTTTTTTTGAAAACCTCTATGATCTCATCTCTTATCTTCTCCGGGAAAATATCGTGGAAGTCTGTATCAACATCTTGCCCACTACATCCAAACACCTCTCCACATTTTTTGTTAAAAAAGATTATTCTGCCGTCTTTGTTCAGGCAGACAATTAAGAGGTTTGAAGTGTTTAATATTGCTTCTATGAACTCTCTTTTGAGGTTTGCAAATTCTGACATATTCATCACCTCAAAATTATTGTAGTAAACTAAGATATTGACCTATTTAAATTTTCTTAAGAAACTTTTAAGTTATAGAAGATAAATATAAGTAGGTTATTATCGATTATATATCAATCTATAAAGTCGTATGCCAATAATTAGCAAAGACACTTAAAAGTTTGGGATTGCTCGGGGTTCAGCGGAGGCAGTCATTGATAGACCTACTCCCACCTTGGTGCACCCCGTTCACCTCTCTGGGTTCACTGGGGAGCATGTCATGGGGCTCGCCCCGCAGAGAGGGATATCCCTCTCCAGGTGAACATTCTACAGGTTCCATCACGGATTAGAAACCTGTAGAAGGCCAGCGAGCCTGGAGAAAAACCCCGTGAAAGGATGTACACGTTGAGGCTTGCAGAGTAGTGTCTGTTCATCTCCAACCCACAACCATACTTAATCTGCCGTTTCGGTACTCCAACCTACTTCCACATCTCGGACAGGCTCTCATTGTGTTTTTAGCGAGAACGTATTCAGCTCCAGCTTTGTATTCGATTGTTTTGTGGATCTTTTTCCACTCATCTATTAGTAAGTCTCGCAAATCTCTTTTGAATTCGTTGGATGCTGGAATTCTTGGCGTCAGTCTCCTGATTTCATACTCAACCTCAACACAATCTTCTTTCACTCTGTACTTCTTTGTGTTATTATTTAGGGCTTTCTTCAATTCCTTGTTTTTCAGAGCTTTTACCAGCTTTATCTCACCTTTGGATAGTTCTGATGGATACTGATATTCCACATATGGTTCTATCTAATGTGGGCAAGAAGTTTCCGGCTAAGATCATTCATAACTGCTTATTTTTTTGGACATATTGAATACTAATTAGGTAAGATAAATAGCTTTTATGAGGTTGGTTAATATATTGGCTGTGAAAATGATGAGGCGATTCCAAAATTATGAGTTGTGAGATAATCATGGAATACTATAGACGTAAAATTTTATATATGATTATTCAAAGTTAGAGTGGTGGTTGCTGTGAGAGCTATATTTTTACTGGTGATGTTATTGCTCGTACTGCCAGCATCAGCAGCCCCCCTTGTGAAGGTGGAGATTTTCAACAACACATATAATGAGAGTCTGACTGTTTTGGAGCCAACAAATGACAGTAACTGGATCAGGATGATCGGTGGGAGTAATATCGTAATTCCAAGTATCAAGATGGTGTACAATGGCATAAACAGCACCCAGTATGTAAAGAATAACAAAACGGTGAAAATAACGACCTATGGCATTTTAAAGGATCAGGATTATACTGTCGATTATCCCTTCACCAAACATCCCTTTTACCATGCTGGTGATAGCGTTTCAGCTGAAATACTCTCAACGAGTGACCTTAACGGAAGTACTGTCCACATCTATCTGGTGAGGACGTATCCGACAGAACTCAAAAATGCCCTTGCATCTGCCGTGGATGGTGATACGCAGCAACTGCGAAACTTGCTCAGCAACGCCTTCAATTACACGAATGTGACGTTGAATAGTACAGGAGATGCGACTGTCTCGTTTGGTGTATTGCCTGCTGGTGACTACGTGGTTGTTGCAACCCTGAACACCTCAACCGAATCAAACATCACGCTTATCTCAGCAACCGCCTTCGAAGTGCTGGAGCACGAGTCCACGTTGTCGGTTAGTGATGTTACCCGCTCGTCTGTCTCTGACAACAAATTCGTGAGCGGCACCTTCACCATAACCGGCGGGAGCAGCAATGCGAACTACACCTATATAGCTGCCTTGGTCAAGAAGACTGCCTATTCTGTCGAACTCAGGCTGGAGAGCAGTGGGAATAAGTCAACAACGCATCTTAAAGCGAATAATGCAGTTCTGGTTGACTCTTTCAAGATCGGCGGCGTCGGGCTCAAGAATGTTAATGCGACAACGGTATACAACTGGATAAAGAATGCTTTCCCGTCAAGCTCAGCATCGCTCGCGAAGACGAGGAAGCAGGGGAATAGCTGGGACTTCTCCTTGCCGGTTAAGGGTCTGCCTGACGGAGATTACTACCTGAACATCGGCGCCTGGAACTCCTCCAACTCGTCTCAGCGCCTCGTTGCGTTCTCACAGGCGCTGGTGAAGGTAAAGACTGTTGCGCCCGCTCCAGCACCCGCAGCACCTGCTCCAGCACCTCCACCTCCTGAAACCCTCTTAGAGGCGCCATCGGAGTTTATATCGTCTCTCACTAAAACCATATCGGCAAATGTTGAGACTGAAATTCCAATTTCATCAGAAATGACGGAGCGGACTGGCTTGCTGGAGATGACAGTTAAACTCCCTGAAACTGCAACAGTTACTGTTACAATATCTAAGGTAAAAGAGCTTCCTGCTAAGGTTTCAGCCCCGCCAGCTGAAGTGTACATCTTCTTTGAGGTGAAGTTCACGAAATATGGGACAACTGAGGAGGTGGAACCATCTGGATACATAGACTTCAAGGTTTCAAAGGACTGGGTTGAGAGTAAAGGCTATACGCCTGCTCAGGTCGTTCTGATGAAGTACAACGGTGGATGGAAAGAGCTCAAGACCGAGCTGGTTGATGAGGACGAGAACAGCTATTACTACAGGGCTGAAGTCGAATCCTTCAGCATATTTGCGGTCGCAGCGAAGCCTGTTAAGCCTACACCAACGCCTACGAAGACTCCCGTTGTGATTCCAACAACTCCCCCAGCTATGCCGACTGCAACTCCAACCCTAACACCGACAGCAACGCCCACTGTAACTCCCACTCCAACTGCGACGCCGATACCGCCAACGCCATGGTACTTGCAGCCAACAACGCTGCTGATAATCGTACTGCTGGTTGCAGCGTTCCTGGTGGCAGCATACACGTTAAGGAGAGGTAAGTAAGGAAATATGAGGTCTGCTTTAGTTTTATTTTTTATTGGTATGATGTTCCTGAGCACGGTAAAAGCCGGGGTTGTGGATTTTAGCGTGAGTCCGGAGAATCCGGTTAGAGGAGACATGGTTACTGTGCACGGCACAGCTAGCCCGAACGAGGAGGTGAGGATTGATGTTTCATTCGAGAAGGTTGTGCCGGTGCAGAATGGGGATTATCTTTTCACGATAGATGATGTCGTGATTCCTGAGGGAAAAAACAGGTTTACTGTTACTGCTTATGGTGTCGATGACTTGAAAGTGAGCGTCAGGCTGTTCTTCAATCTTATCTGGGTGACGCTGGGCTCAGAGGCCAGCAATGGTGTTGCAACTGTTACGCAAGGCAACGTTCCTCCTGGAACCTACGATGTGCAGATCCACGGGAAGTCGAGTCAGAATTCTGTCAGGCTGAAGATTACTGCCACAGGTTACATAAAGGCTGATGGAGAAGGTAGGTTCAGCTATTCTTACAAGACATCTTCCATGCCTCTAGGAGACTTCATCATAAAGGCTGGGGGAATATCGAAGGTTGTAACTCTCTCAAAATATGCTGGCTCCCCGGGTTCATCTAGCTCATTAGGAGGTGGTGGAAGTTTAGCACCTCCAACACCTATTTCAACACCTGTTCCAACCCCAACTCCTACAGAAACACCTGCTATGACGTCAATGCCAAATGCAACGGTAACCGTTTCCACGCCAGCTTTAGAACCTGCTCCAACACCCTCACCACAACCAGTTTACATACAAACTCCTGTAGAACAGGAAAATAACTCAGGTCAGTTTGTTAATAGGAATGCAACAACACTAATCGAAAATAACCCGCAGACACAAAAAGTGAGCAGGTCTGTTCAGATACCCGGATTCGCAATCGTTGCAGGTACTGTAGGCTTGGCTCTGGCAGTGGCTGTGAATAGAATAAGAAAAGGCTGACTGCAAGGTGAAAGTATGCGGTGCACTCATCAGCCGAAGAAAAAAGACTGGCTCACCTCTCAGAATGGTGTAATTAAGCTCCACCCCTACTGCTGCAACTGCGGCACTGTGAAGAATGTTTCTTCGGATAAGGGGAAGAAGATCGGTTACTTCATCAACTCCCTTGCAAGGCTGAGAAAAACGCTGGAGCAAAAGGGATACAGGGTATCTGAGGCCCAGATCAGGATGATCATAAAGGAGCTCTGCGAGATTGACGGTTTTGAGGATACGTACTGGATAACGTTCTCCAGGCAGAAGGAAATCTTCATCACCCTTGTACGCAAATACATTAAAATTTCACAAGATATTATAGAATATTCGCTCTGATATAGTTATAACAAATATAGAAAGAGATAGGAACATTTTTATGTGTTATGGTATGTATAAAAACTAAAAAAAGAGGTGAAGATATTTCAAAGTTCTTGGCCAGCTGAACCGAGCTGAACTGAGTAGGGCGATGAGGGGAGGCTGGTCAAGAGTTAGCTGAGACTATCTAGTGTGAACTTGCTGGGGTCTTTTAGCCTAAGGTGTTGGTTTTCTACAGGCATTTTTCATAAAGCCTCCAGAATCTCCTAGCATCTCCCACATCCTCCAGCACCTGATATCAGATCTTCCTCAGAATATTGTTCAATATATTTCGGTAATGACCTCTGCGTCTCATTAGGAATGCCAAAATTATGGTGAAACCTATTACCTCTGAGATGAATATGTGGGAAAGGGAGGGCGTGTATTCTGATATAATCCTCTTGATATACTCGTAAAAGCTTGAATGTTCCTTAGCTGGAAGTTCAAAACCCAACAAAGGCCAGAGGAAGGTTTCAGGCTCATTCCACATTTCATCTTGAAGTAAGTGGAGGAAGGATGTAAAGGCTAAAGCTAAAGAGGATTTTCTGTATTTTAAGCCGATCAGGAGAAAAATGAGGATGAATAGCAGAGTGTGCCCGAAAACTCTACCGTTATTGAGTGGAAGCAGGATCATCCCCACCGGCTTATCAATTATGTCCGGCAGTAGTGAGCCTATGAATATTAGACTGTAATCCACTCTGACTTTGAACTTTTCAGTTAACCAAGTTTCAGTTAACCAGACAACTCCAAGTGTAATTCCGATGTGACCGAAGAGTAACATCAAGAAATAATTGGTTTACAGTTACATATAATCTTAATTGTCTTGATTGGAGGTAAAAAATTAATATTAGAATGGGTAAAGGGAAAGGGTACGGTTTGCACTTCTGTGGAAGTGGCTACTGGAAAAATGAGGACGACAGTGCTGGAGTTCTTTATATGGCATAATTTTTCCAGTTTGACACGTCAAACTTACCGAATATTTATATTTTGGCCCTTTTAGTCCTTTTAACCCTCCCAACCGGCCCTAAAGCTTCACTTTTGATAAAAATAAATAAAAACAATCGAAAATTTAATTGAAAATTTTATGGAAGGTGAAAAATGAAGATAGCAATGGTGACAGCTTTTTGGGGGCCAGCTTATCCAACTGGCTCCGGTATTTATGCCTATGAAGTTGCGAGGCGTTTAGCAGAGCAGAGTAATGAAGTGCACGTTTACACATCCAGTGTGGGTAATTTTAACGAGGTTAAATACCCGGATAACCTTCACGTCCACGTCTTACGGGCATACGGTGTAGTTTGGGATATGAATCCACTTGCAAATGTCTTTACAAGGCTGCTGCGCGAAGATTTTGATATTGTTCATGTTCACTCCTATATCTTTTTTATGTCAAATATGGCAGCTTTAGCAAGGATTTTCAGGGATTTTAGATATGTCTTGCATTTTCACGGTGGCTTGAATTATTCTGAAGCTAAGATGTTTTATCCTTGGAGAGTATGGGCTAAAGAGAATATATACGATAGATTACCTGGGTTATTTACGGTAAAAATGGCTGATGAAGTGTTAAGTGTGGCGAAAAGTGATATTCCGATAATAAAGAAAAAGTTTGGTGTTGACGCAGACTGGATACCAAATGGTGTTTGCACAGAAAAGTTCAGTTATTCTGAGAGCGATTCAAGGATTGTGACTTACGTGGGCAAGCTTGAGAAGTGGAAAGGTGCTGAAACTCTTATAGATGTTTTTAAGATTATTCACAAAGAGCTAAAAGATGTAGAATTCATAGTTGCTGGAGATGGAAGTCTTGCCGGGAGACTGAGGAACACTAACTTGCCAGTAAAGCTTATAGGGCATGTGCCTCACGATAAAATGCCTGAGATCTACCATAAATCAGCGGTTTCAGTTTTACCATCTTATATGGAGGGATTGCCAACCACGTGTATGGAGTCCTTAGCATGTGGTGTGCCAGTTGTTGCTACGGATGTTGGGGACACAAAGGAGGTTGTGATAGATGGAGAAACTGGATTTCTCGTTAAGCCGGGAGACACCAAGACTATGGCACATAAGGTAATCGAATTGCTAGAGGATGAGGATTCGAGGAAGAACATGGGGAAGGAAGGAAGAAGACATGTTGAGGAGAATTTTAGTTATGATGCAATTATCCAAAAATTATGTGATATTTATACTTCGCTTATATGATCTTAGGTATATTTTGTTCTTGGTTAATAAGCAATTGGAAAAAGGGGTAGAAAGATGATAGCGATAATTCTTGGTACTCGTCCAGAAATAATTAAAATGAGTCCTGTTATTAGAGAATGCGAAAAAAGAGGATTAGATTACTTCGTTTTGCATACTGGACAACATTACTCTTACGAAATGGACAGAATATTCTTTGAGGAATTGGAGCTGCCACAACCAAAATATAACTTGGATGTTGGTTCTGGAACTCATGCAGAACAAACTGGTAAAATTATGGTTGGAGTTGAGAAGATCCTGATGCAAGAAAAACCCAAAGTCATTTTAGTACAGGGAGACACCAACACGGTCTTGGCAGGAGCTTTAGCTGCTACTAAGCTACATATTAAAGTTGGGCATGTTGAAGCAGGACTTAGGTCATATGATAAAAGAATGCCAGAAGAAATCAACAGAGTTTTAACAGATCATATTTCAGATCTTCTCTTTGCCCCAACAGAAGTGGCTAAAGAGAATCTATTAGAGGAGGGTATAAATGAGGACAAAATATTTGTTACTGGAAATACGATTGTCGATGCAGTTCATCAAAATTTAGAGATTGCTAAAAGAAAAGTAAACGTGCTAAAAGAGCTGGATTTAAAGCCTAAGGAGTATTTTCTGATTACTACTCACAGACAAGAAAATGTAGATGTTAGGGAGAGGCTAAGGGGAATTATAAAAGGATTAGAAATGATCTACAATGAGTTCGCCATTCCTATAATATTCCCAATACATCCGAGAACTCAAAAGAGAATAAAGGAGTTTGAGTTTGATTTAAGTGGAATCAAACTAATTAATCCCTTAGGCTTTTTGGAGTTCTTGCAACTGGAAGCCAATGCTAGGTTAGTTTTAACAGATTCAGGAGGTGTTCAAGAGGAAACATGCATATTAGGAGTCCATTGTGTAACATTGAGGGATAATACAGAAAGACCCGAGACTTTGGAGGCGGGATCAAATGTTCTAGCCGGAACAAAACCAGAAAGAATTTTAGAAAGAGCAAAGATAATGCTTAATAGAAAAAATAACTGGAAAAACCCATTTGGTGATGGTAAGGCTGGAGAAAGGATAGTTAAAATTGTCGAAGAAATATGAGGATTTTGATAACTTCAATTGTGGATTTAAGAAAAACTGCTCCAAACAGACTTCACCACTTTATCAGATATTTATCAAAGAAACATGAAATTACTGCTGTCTGTATTAATGATTGCTGGAAAGCTAAACTAGTTGATACAAGCAAGTACTATCAAGATTTTATGGAAATTCTTAATAATATAGAGATTAAGTATATTACCGAGAAGAGAATTACTCCCTTCAAGCAAGAACTTCTCTCTCCGAGGTTGATGAGACTTAAGAATGATTTTGATGTTGTTTTTAACTATAATACACTTGTATCTGGCTACTATGCAGCTAAAAAGTTCAAATTACCAATGGTTTATGATCTAGCTGATGACTTACCAGAAATGATTGCAAATTCACCCCAGATTCCAAGAATTATAAGACTATTTGGGGGGCAAATCGGAAAGTACATGCTTAAAAAGAATATATTAATTTCAAAAAAAGCGACTTGCATCTCTAAAATTCTCCGAGATAGCTATTATATTCCTAATGAGAAGTTTGAACTAGTACCAAATGGTGTTGATACTAGATTATTTAAAAGGTGTAAAAGTAACTTAAAAAAGGAACTAAAATTGGAAGATTGTTTTGTTCTTGGATATGTTGGGGTCTTAAGAGAGTGGGTTGATTTAAGACCAGTTTATAATGCTATTAGAAATCTGAATGATGTTAAATTGCTTATAGTTGGAGAAGAAGGAATGCTAAGAGAGAATAAGGAATTAATTAGGAAGTATAGGGTTGAGGACAAGGTAATTTTTACAGGTACTGTGCCTTATACTAAAGTACCTTTGTATATATCTGCTATGGATATTTGTTTAATACCATTTAAGCAAAATGCTATATCTCAAAATGCTATTCCACTCAAACTGTTTGAATACTTGGCATGTGAAAAACCCGTAATTTCTGCTGATCTGAAGGGAGTTAGAGAAGTTGTGGGAAATAGGATACTATATGCGAATACTGGACAAGAATATACAGACTGTATAAAGACTCTTATGAAGTCACCCGAATTCGTCAATGAATTGGGTAAGCGTGGAAGAGAATTTGTAGTAGAAAAATATGAGTGGTCTAAGATTGCAGAAAAACTAGAAGAGATTATTGGAGGTGTTGTTTTTGAAGATATATCTACTAAACTCGCCTTTTAAAGAGGGTTTTGTTCGATGTGGTAGATGGCAGGGAGTAACTGCAAGAGGTGGTACATTAGACTACCCTAAGTGGTTAAGCTATACTACTGGGCAATTAGAAGATAAGGGGTTTAAAGTCAAGCTTAGAGATGCTGTAGCAAGAAAGTATACTCTAAATGATGTTTTGGACGAAGTAGAAAAATTTCGTCCAGATGTAGTAGTTGTTGAAACTAATTTTTCAAGTTTAAAGAATGATTTGAATGTCGTGAGGTCCATTAAGGAAAGACTCGATAATGATGTTTTTTCTGTAATAACTGGTCCACCAACAGCCGTCTATCCTGAAGATATTCTAAAAAATGAATGGATAGATATAATAGCGAGATACGAATATGACTTTGTAGTCAAAGATTTAATTTTAGCATTAGAAAGTGCAAAAGATTTGAAAAGTGTTGACGGAATTTGGTTTAAAGATGATAATAAAATAATACGTAATAAGGACAGGAGGTTCTCCACATCAGAGGAGCTAGATAGTTTATCATTTGTAACAAGAGTCTATAGAGATCATTTGAACATCTATGATTATTATTTGAGCCAATCGTTATATCCTGAAGTTCAAATATTTACTGGAAGAGGATGCATATATAGGTGTACTTTCTGTTCTTGGCCTGTTAATCTTATGGGAAGAGTTTACAGGGTTAGAAGTATAGAAAATATAGCAGATGAGTTTCAGTTTGTTGAAGAAGAATTGCCATACGTTAAAGAAATATTCATTGAAGATGACACGTTCACGATTGATAAAAAGAGGGTTCGTGCATTTTGCAAGGAAATAATTGAGAGAGGGGTAGAAATAAAATGGTCTTGTAATGCTAGAGCCGACTTAGATTATGAAACTATGAAATTAATGAAAAAGGCTGGATGCAGGCTATTAATAGTCGGATATGAATCTGGATCTGATCAAATACTAAAGAATATAAAGAAAGGCCTCACAACAAAAAAAGCAAGAGAGTTTACAAAAAATGCAAAAAAAGTTGGATTGCTCATTCATGCTGACTTTATCGTAGGATTGCCTGGGGAGATACATGAAACTGCCAAAAAAACCTTGGAATTTATTAAAGAGATAAAACCAGACATCCTACAAGTAGCTGTAGCAACACCAATACCTGGAACTGAGTTTTATGAATATGTTAAGAAGAAAGGTTATCTTTTGGTAGATAATATGAGTGAATCAATAAATGAAAATGGTTATCAAAAGTGCATAATTTCGTATCCTGAATTTACAAAAGAAGACATTGAAAAATGGGTTAACAAAATACTCAAAAGTTACTATTTAAATCCATCCTACGTACTTACGTTTATCAGGGGGGTTCTTAGAGGTGGCGGTGTAGATCATGCAAAAAGTGTTTTTAGAGCAGCGAAGGATTTCTTTAGATATATAAAAAGCATAGAGTAATATTATAATGATGACGGTGTTAAAATAGTATCACTCTACAAACGTATTATATACTATACAATATGAATCAAAAATGATATACTTGCTCCGTTGAAAATTGACGTTGCTTAATTTAGTACATAATGGTCACATTGAACCTAATGGGCTATTTATGTATCTCACATGAATTTTAGCTTATTTTCAACGGAGCAACAGTTATAATAAATTGAATTTAAAGCGTGTTGTCTTGCTAACATAGGGTTGTGACCAAGTAATGACCGTGTAATCTTGAGAGGATGTTTGAGGAGGAGTCTGAGGGAATAATTTTAGCTGATTTATGTTACGATTGTAAAGAACGAAGAAATTGCTATCTTTAAACCCATTGCAAAAGGTTGCTATAAATGTTCTGATAGAATTTCCCTATTCCTCGGGTGGATTATTACTTACGAGTTTGTATTTACGGTAAGAGATGGAGTGTTGAGACAATTCTGAGCTCATGGAGCCCTATCTTATCCCCGTAGCCTACAACATTTGTCCCTCTTATACCTTTATTTTATTTACTTTATTCCTTATCCATTATTTTTAACAGAGCAATCTCTGTGGTCTTCTATGATTCCTATGGATATTAGATTTACAGTGCTTAGCTGCATGTTGAAAAGAAAGAATTTATACAGGACGTGTTTTATCGAACATGTTTACCGAATCCATGTAGGGTTCCAAACTTATGTGAATGGGGTTGTATAAGTTTTTGGAGGTGACAATTAAGTAGGCGAGATGTCTATAAATTCAGCGGAGAAAAATAAGAGATGTGGGGGCGATTCAATTGCGTATGAAAGAGAAAAGTTATAGTATCCATGATATAGTTACATTTAAGATAATAAATAAAAGTAATATTCCTAATATGCTATTTAATAATATAAGCTTAGAATACAAAAATTTTGAATCTGAAAACATAGATATCCCTGATATCGTAATTTATTTGGGTCGTTTTAGTCCTTCGATTCGAGAATGCAGAATTTCTGATAATAATTATTATATTAGAGAGGATTATTTCTATTGTAAAGATTCATATAAATTAGCAAAATGGGAATTCGAAATGTCTGGGTTTGAAACTGAAGTTACAAACATTCGAATTTCTACTAATTTCTTTGGACATTTGGCCATCTCAGGATTTATAATAGATCCTGTGATCGTTCTTAAATTGAACCAGAAGGGGTACCCTGTAGTTCATGGGTCTTCCATAAGCAAAGATGGTTACAGTTATCTTTTTACAGGGCAAAGCGGTAGTGGTAAAACATTAACCGCCCTTTATGGTGTTGAGGCAGGATTTAATTTCCTAGGAGATGACTTCATAATACTCAATAAAAGCTATACAATGAGTTTCTTGTCACCCTTAAACTTGGGTCCATTTAACTGTGCCCCAATAGTAAAGAAAAATATGAATATTAGGAGTAAGATTGAGTTTTTATTTAAAACATTACTCTACAAACTTGTTGGGTTGAATATAGCTACGAAGATAAATGTAAAAGACGTATTTTCCGACTCATTGAGTGAAAAGGCTAAATTAAAATCCGTTTTTGTGTTCATGCCAAAAGAGAAATTTGATATCGTAGAAATAGGCAAAGAAGAACTAATTGAACACATGGTTGTAAACATGAAATTGGATTTTTTCCCATTTATCAAATATATGATGGAATATTCATACATGTTTCCAGAGAGCAATATGGCAGAATTTTGGGACCGTTATCGAGAAAATGTAAAGATGAATTTAGGTAATATAACTGCTTATAAAGTAGAACTGCCAAGAAGATATGATATGAGGATATTTAAAGAAATTTTAAGGAGAATCAAAAATGGTGACTATTAGTTATAACATTCATGATATTCTGAAATTTAAAGTAATAAAAGATAGAGATTATGGCTTAAGGGATATGATAAATCTAAAATTCTCGTTCTTTGAAGTTGATGAGGTTACTGATCCTGATATAATCCTTAACATTGGAAAGTTTGTGCCTTCAAACAATAACTGCTATATTGTAGGGAATAAATATTATATTAAAGATAATTACATCTACTGTAAAGATTCGGAGGGAAGATCTAAATGGGAAGTAGAGATAATAGGGTTTGAAGAGGGGAATACTATTATTAATTTTAACGGGAAGGTAGGAGGGTTTCAATCTATCATAAATCCAGACATAGTAGCCCAACTACTCTTATTGACTGTTATCGAGTATAAATTGGGTATGAAAGGGCATTTTTTACTTCACGCTGGGGGTGTCAGTAAGAATAGGCGGGCATATGTATTTGCTGGAAGGGGCGCATCATTCAAGAGCAGCCTTTGTATGGATTTTATTCGGAAAGCGGGGTTTGAGTTTTTGGGTGATGATCGCATAATTATAAATAAAAATTTTGTCCTTAGCTTTCCATTCAATTTCCGCGTATTTGAATTTATGTGTGAACAATTACCAAATGAAAATACATGGACTATATTAAATAAAATTAGATTTGCTGGTTATCTTATGAATAGGAAGGATATACGAAATACTCAAATTAAAGTGAGTGAACCGTCCAAACTCAAAGGTTTGTTTTTTATTGTTAGAACAAACGAAGGAAAAATTGTTAGAAAAGAAATATCACTTAACGAAGCTGCGAGTAGATTGATTATAAATAATATGTTAGAGGATTGTGTCAGTCTAACCTATTATGGCATAAATTCTGCTCCGTATCTTAAGTATTCATTTGCATACTCTTACATCTTTCCAGATAGTAAAATAGCAAGATACAGAAAAAAGTCTAAAAAAATAATTGAAAAAATCATAAAGGGTGTACCTATTTATGAAATAAAAATCCCAAATGTTTATAATCCAAAGGTATTTAACCAAATTTACGAATTAGTTATGAGTTGAAGAGCGATGCCTTATCAACCAAAACTCACTTAGGATAATACACAATAAAAATTAAATTCCAATAAATAAACTAGAAGAAGCACAATGAAAAGCTAGTAAAGAGGGGGAAATTTTATTCAACGCAGAATTTATATAGAACTGGAAGAAAGAGCTCAAAGAGATGAACGAGAGAAGGAGAGGTTCATCTATATGAATATCCCTCTTCTTACATGCAGTTCTTAATGTCTATCCGTTACTACTGCCACCTCGACTACAGAACCCCTCGAAGGCTTTTGCAGAAATCTATTAAGAATCCTTGGAAACCACTCCAGATCACTCAGCGATCCACAAAAGATTCCTGAGGATAGGTTCCAATCCTCCTGCCATAACTCCAGAAGAAATTGTTATAGCAGTTGATTCCACAGGAATTAAAGTGCATAACGGGGGGAGAGTGGATGAGAGAGAACAACAAGGAATTCAAAGACCTCGTTGAGAAATCCTGCAAAAAGCCAAAGTAAAGGGAGTTCATGCCGACAAAGCATACGACAGCTACGATAACTTCGAGTTCCTTCAGTTAAGGAATGTAGATCTTGCAATCTCGGTAAGGAAGGGGGCCATAGAAATCCTAAAGCATCCAAGGAGTGAGGAAGTAAGGAAGCAAAAAACTTTGGTGAATTGAAGGAGGAGAAAGAATACGGAATGAGGTGGAAGTGGGATTACATGGTTAAGGAGATTACAGCTAAGGCCTGGATATACAGTTCGTTGAGATCTGTTCTTGCTGAAAGCTTGTTATAAGGGAGGGAAAAGAAAAATACTCATGGGATTATTCGACAAAGCAAAGGGTGATAAGACAAAAAAGTCTAACCCAGTTTTGAGCACAATCAAAAACTTCTAAGTGGAAATCTGTTATGAAACCTCTTTGTTCTCTCCTTAAACTTTAAAAAGAATCCTTCTGCGGCATTCTTCTCTCCATAAAGTTTCATGCTTGTATCTCAGTCCTACCTTTTCAAAGCTTCATACGAAGATCAGTTTATTCTCAAGCTTTCTTAAGTCCATGATAGTAGATTCTTACTAATTCATGACCTATTTCTTCAAAAAGGGATAGAGGCTGCTTGTTTTTCTTAAAGAGAGCCCGAAGAGGTATAA
>MTNE01000177.1 GCA_002011355.1 Thermoplasmatales archaeon JdFR-43
TAGTTAAGCAGTGGCTTGAGTGGCTTTTCGAGGAGGACTCCGAGAAGCCGATTGGACCATGTCTGTCTGATGAAGAGATATGGGATTACATAGAGGAGGAGATAGATAATGAGGAGGAGAAGGCACGCATAGAGGCACATATCCTTTCTTGCCCGAAGTGCTTAGAGACGGCTTGTCGTTGTGCTGAGATTGATCACTACCTTAATACAAGGAAAGGGAAAAAGGAGATGAAGCGAATTGGCCGCAAGCTTCGCAGAATACAGATGGAGCTTTATCCTGATCTCTATTTGAGGAGGAAGATTGGCCGATATGTAATCTCCGCTCTAGCACGCATGTTACATGCATTTCGGAATTTCTTTACTGTAATACAACATCTTGGGGAAATACCTTTTCCTTTGCCTGCATTGGTGAGAGGAGGAGAAGGGGTACACCATGCTCTCAAAGCGCACCAATTGAAGAAATGGGGATACATGTCTGAATACGAAGTCTTTGTGTTGCCGGGAGAAAATGGGTATATTCGCTTGAGATTCTTTAGAGATCCTGCGGCTCCTCGCCGCTTCGAGTTATCTGTGGAGCTATATATGGGAAGAATTCGGATAAGAAAAGAGAAAACGCAGAGGATCTCGCCTAATGAATCCTGGGTCTTTTTTGATGATCTCTTGATAACTGATTCAAACTGGAAAGCCTTCAGTTACCGGATCTCTCCTGTCAAGAGATGAAACATAGTATAGATAGATTTCTTAAAAAAATTGAAGCCTTGCTTGCCACTGAGGATGATACAAAGGCATTGCAACTGGAAAGAGAAAAACTTAAATCTTTCGCACAAGACCTACCCATAAAGCCCTATACGCACCTTTTAGGCAACCTATCTTTGATATATTACAAATCTTCCTTAAGTGCTAAATCACGTACACAATCTGAAAAACGAATTGCCCATGCTATAGAATTACTACAGGAAGCGTGCTCCCTTGGGAAGAGATACGCCGAAGATCAAGTATGGCGTTATTCCCGTCTGTCACAATACTTAAGGGCGCTAGCAAAATACAAAGCGGGTTATTACTTGCCCGAAGAAGTGGAGGAAGATCTAGAGAGAAGCGAGATCCCAGATGAAGAGACCAAGATTGTTGTGGATAGAGGGCTAAAGGATATCTTGGATGAAGCAGAAAGATATGCGGAACTCGCAGTCAAACTGAAAAAGAAACAAATCGAGAAGAGTGCCCCTCTCAAGGCCGAACAAAAGAGAAAATTCTCACAGTTCGAAACCAGAGAGTTGTTGATTCGGGCTTTAATGAACAAGGGGCTCTGCTACGTCGACAAGGCCCGGTGCGGTTGCATGGGTACCATCACAGCAAGCCAAATGGCCTGGAAGTGTTTCTATGAAGCCGCACAAGAGCTCTCGAGATGTCTCTTCTTTTCAACCCATCTGGACTATAATCAGTTTACCTTCAACGCCGTCTGTAAGTCACCTGGGTACAAAAGGGTGTCTTCCCGAGAGCGAAGAAAGATTTTAAAGTTAGTACCTTGGGTTTTGCGAAACCTTGGATGGACATATGCACGCTTGGGTAACTTTAGAACTGGCTATTGGTTACATAAAATTGCCCTCGATTTTTATATTGAACTAAAGAACCAGGCACAAACGGTACAAGAAAGGGGAAGGTATTTTCTTGCATGGCTAAATGTCCAAACCCAGTTAGCAGAGATTGGCCAACAAGGAAGCATCCCCTTGGCTATATGGAGATTAGAAAAGGCAATTGCCTCCCTAACTAAAGCCACTTTAGGACCAACAGACTTTCAACTTCGGCGCAAAAAGGCACATGCCTTCTATCGTCTGGCAAGCCTTAAATGGCACATCAGAGAAAAACAAGAGGCTTTGGAATATTGTGAGGAGGCTCTTGGGCTCTTGGAGGAAGATTTTTCCTTCCCTGCTGAGAGTATCCGAGAGCGCTGTTTAAGGCTAAAAAGAAGAATTCAAGCAGGAGAAAAAAAAGCCCTCCCCCTGTCGACGATATTGAGCAAACTCCAGGGGGACATCGAAATGCAGAAACCCCTCGGCATTATCCTTAATCTTCTGCGACTGGGTAGAACCTTTGCTCTTGACAACGAAGGAAGCTTGGATCCTTTGATTCTCAAGGATCTTCTCCATAAGTCACTTTCTCTCCTCCAAATTGACCAAGTAATGTGGTTCTCAAAAGACAAATCTTTATCATTTAAAGTAAATGAGATAATGCTTTCGGTGCGTAAAGCCACAGCGCTTTCGCAACTAGTGGGACTTGGGTTAGAAGTAGCTGCCTTAATTGCTCAGCACCTTTATCCTCTTTACCTTCCTGAGTGTCTAAATGAGCTGGGTCGGTTTCAACACCAACGAGGTGATGCAAGTTACATCAAAATATTTGAGAAAGCCTACATGTATGCAGAAGAAATAGGTGATTGGAGGGGGGCAGTAAAAGCGTTAGAGGAACTGCGTATTTCTGGATATGATCAAACAAAATGGGCGAGTAAATTCATAAGCCAGTGGGACACTATTTTTGACTCGGTTTTAGTTGGGCAGGACAAAGAAGAGGTTCTTAAGCAATTCTTTCCTCCCTTAAGGGAAGCGATATCAATAATCTTAGATAGCGGGAAGGGCCGACCGAAGAAATTCGAAGCCATAGAAAGGACCAAAGGGCCCCTTCTTTGGGAAGTTAGTCTCTTACTGCGGGGTCCGACAGCGAATCTCAGAGAAATGATTTTGAAAGAGATCGAGACTTCATGGGGGATGATTCAACAACCTCAAAAACTCAGAAAACACAGAATAAAAGTGAGGCAGAGTATTTGCCAAAAGATTCCTTATTGGATTGGAGGAAGGCGGATGCTCCAGGCCGATGAACTCCGCCAAATCGCACTTGGAATAGATTCCAAAAAACTCGCTATTTTGAATTTCTTTATTGGGAAGCAAGGAAACATTTATGTATGCGGTCTCAGAAACTGGCGAAAGGAAAGATGGCTATTTGAAAAGCTAAAACTTGGCCCACAAGAGCTGGAGCTTAGGGCAAAGGTTTGCTCAACAATCCTTGCTTCAACTGTAAGTAACTACAAGGAACAATTTCAGGAGCTTTATAGCCTCTTGATAACCCCACTCGAGGATTTTCTGGAAGAAGCTGAGTTGATCTACATCGTCCCAGATGAAGGGTTACTCGCCCTTCCTTTCCATGTCTTTATTGATAAAAACGGGCATTTTATGATTGAAAAGTGGGAAGTGGCATTCGCTCCCAGCGCCTCTCTTTTGGGACTGTGGTTGAAGGAGAAAACGAAAGGCAAGGGAGCCTTGTTAATAGGATTAGATGAGAATATACAGGCTATACAGGAAATACGACTGGTAAACGAATTCCTTAGAGAAAAAGAAAACGTCCAAGTCCCTGAAGGGCAGTGGAAAAAGGCTATTTGGAAACATCACTTCTGGAAAATCGTCCACCTCTGCGGGCATGGCTGTTTCAATCCAGAAAAAAGAGGAATGGAATCGTGGGTAGAGATCCAAGGGGAACGAGTATACGCTGAGGAACTGCTTAAGAAGGGACCTTTGGCGGAGTTTGTGTTTCTACATGCGTGTAGTACCGGTCGTGTGTATGAACATCTAGGCGAGCTTTGGGGATTCCCTTTTGCTGTTTTGGGAAACGGTTCCCGTAGTTGTCTATTAGCTTTCAATTCAGTAGATTCCCAAACTGCTCCTGAATTCGCTGAGAAATTTTACAAATCGCTATTGAGTGGCGCGGACCGTTCTACTGCAGTGGCAAACGCCATGAGAGCTTTTATCGATAAGGGAAACCATCCCTCCTCTTGGGCGTCATATCTTTTCTGGGGGGACTTTAGATCGATTTGGTAATCTAAAAAATTTCTTCAATTCTGGAAAATCCGCAAGAAAGGATTTGGGGAATTCTGCTTGTGGTACCTCCGGCTAGGGAAGGCCATTCTCTTGCAGGTATGAATACTTCCAACTTCTGCCAAATTTCGCCTTGTCATGGAGGTGTAACTTTTCAGCGCCAAAGCCCCTTATATATAGCGAGAGAAGCCTGAGGGCCCAAAAACAACCGGGGGCTTCTCTTAAGGAGGTGAAAGCCTCAATGGGCCGTTTCCGCGAGATCCACAAGGGTCCGGATTGGTGGACTCTCCACCCGTACCATGAAGTTCAGATTACTGATACTAGGGAGAACCTGACGGGACGCGGCGTTGGTGATAGCTACGAGGAAGCAAGAGAGGCAGCTCGCCTTGACCTTACTCACAAGGTGGCCAAGAAGGCGGCAAAGGGCAAGTAAGGAGAAAAGGGGAGGGCCAAAAGGTCCTCCCCTTTTTGTTTAAAAATCGGCCTATTGTGCTAACCATCAAATTGAGCAACTCTTAAGGTATTCTTATTGAGTATCTTTTAGGACTTGATTTCCATTGCCCTCTCTGGTTCAACTTCAGCAGCTTCACTCACTCCATAGACCTCTTTTTTTCAGTTCGAAGAGGAAGCCTGGTAAATGGCGGTTAGCCTCTTGTGGTAAACAAACCGCAGCAAAGGTTAAACGCTCTTTTCGGAAATCGCTGCCGCTTGCATCGATATATACGTACATCTGGCACCTTCTACCTCTATTCCACTTCCCTTTCCACCAACTGTCTCCAGACGCTCCTCGCAAGGCCTAAAGAAATTCTGCCTTCTTTTTTGTAGAAATCGACCAGGCTCTCTAATCCATTGGTGAACCAAAGATCCCTGAAGGTCCAGTGATCTAAGGTTTCTCCCTTTTGATCACAGGCGATAACTATCTTACCAAACTCTGTAGGTATCTTGATAAGTCCAAACTGGACGACCAATTCATAGATAAGCTTTCCCAAGGGCACTTCCAAAAGGAGCTTCTCTGCCCCCCCTTTGCAAGGGATCGTGGGTGGCCCAATAGTGCCTCTTATCGATTGCCAGGGAGGGAACCTGTAATAGATCGAGTTCAGACCTTCGGCTCTTGCGAGAGCGGCATTTGATTTATCTGAGGTCAGAAAATAAAGGCCTTTGTGGAAGTCGATCTGCTTGAGAAAGTGTTTGAATTGGTCTCTGATAATCATATCCCCACTTGAGGGCTTGGACTGCCAGACAACTGCCTTCCCACCTGCGACTTCCGCCAAAACCTTTGCTCCCTTGCCGATTTCTTCTCTGAGCCTCCGAAGTTCAACCCTGGTATCAAGGACAGGATTACTCTCTCCCACAATAAGAAGACTTACTCCTGACAAGTCTTGACGTCTGTCGATATCGAGGATCTCCTGAAGACCTCTATAACTCACCCTCCCTTTATCGGTAAGATAACCTCTTTCCCTAAGATTGGCCCCTTGCTCCAGTTCGTGCATGACGGCGCTAGGTACAACAACTAAAAGCCAGTTGGGGGTGCTGACATACTTTTTGACATCAGTTATAGAGAGGTGATTAAAGAGGTGTTCGGTGAGTGTGGCAGCCAACAGGATATTGGTGTCTACCCCCAGGATGACATCGTCGAACTGTGAGATCTTTAAAGCGACTTCCTTCCAGTAAGGTGAAAGCAAAAAACCACATCGGTAAAGTGCGGATGTCAAGGAATTTAAAAGGTCTCTTTCTCTTTCTCCCTTATACTCCACTGCGTAACCAGTAATTCCATCCACTTCGACAGTTAAAAGATGGGCCTCATGGCCTTTCCATAGTATATATATTTCGAGCCCTTCTCTCTTAGCTAAAAGGAGATCCAAAAGCAAATGGTATTCCGGAAACTCCACTACCTCATTTGTCGTGAGACTGTCAACTTGCGGATAAGAGGCTTCCTTAAAAACATGAGGAATCTCCAGACAAGAAAATCCGAAATCTTCTAGCTCTAGATCGAAAATCCTCGGAACACCAGGGGTAATTGAGAAATGGTGCGAGAGTATGAAACTTGTCTTCATTGCCCGTGAACTGTTTTCGTCAATAGCTCTGATAAATACTTCATTTATTCTGCGGTTAAACCAGGCCAGAACTTCCAACACATACTCAGCAGTTGGGGCTGCGCAGACATCAATAACATGGAAGCTTTCGAGGCTTTTCCCCATTGCCCCCCTCCCTGCAATGGCAATTCTAAAACTCTCTGCTTACACGAACAAACTGCTAAGAAGCTCCATGCCCTGCCAGTTCCTGCAACAGCAATTAAGTCCTTTTCGGTTCGAACACTGCCTCCGGCAATCCTGTGTTTCAAGGCAAATTTTCTCCTCTTCTCTGATCCAGAGCCCTGCTTAATCCTGAGGTATGGAGTTAGGCAGGAAGGCAATTGAGGAGTTTAAGGAGATCTATTCCCAGGAAACTGGTAAGGAGATTTCCGATAAGGAGGCTCGGGAGCTTGCCGAGGGCCTCCTTTCTTTGTTCAAGATAATTTGCCGCCCCATTGCCGAAAAAGAAGAAAGACAAAAGAAATACAAACATCCCTCTGGATCCCTTTAGTAGAGTCCTTTTGTTGACTTGGACTCAAAAAATAGGCTAAATTGGGATGAGAAAGGTCGCCCAAAAACTATTCCCTACTTCCTATGCGCTATTTCATTTACTGTCGCAAATCTTCTGAGATAGAGGATAAGCAGGTCCTCTCAATTGAATCCCAGATAAACGAATTAAAAAGGCTCGCTAAGAGACTGAACTTGGAGGTTGCTGATATCTTCACCGAATCACGTTCTGCAAAAGCACCTGGAAGGCCCATTTTCAATGAGATGATAAAGAAGATCAAGCAAGGGAAGGCAGAGGGGATCCTCTGCTGGAAGCTGGATCGCCTTGCCAGAAACCCTATCGATGGAGGCCAGATCATCTGGCTCCTCCAAAAGGGAGTCCTTAAATGCATCCAAACCTTTGATCGGGCTTACTATCCTGAGGACAACGTTCTCTTGATGAGCGTTGAGTTCGGGATGGCAAACCAATACATCCTTGATTTGAGCAAGAACATAAAGAGGGGCCTCAAGGCAAAAGTAGAGAAGGGCTGGCGCCCCAACCTCGCTCCTTTGGGCTACCTCAACGATAACACAAAAGGGAAAGGGAGGAACATCATCGTCAAGGACCCAGAGAGATTCGAGCTAGTGAAGAGGATGTGGAAGTTGATGGCAAGCGGAAACTACACCCCTCCCCAGATCTTAAAACTCGCCAACGACCAGTGGGGCTTGAGGACTAGAAAGGGGAAGAGGCTCTCAAAAAGTACAATCTACCGGATCTTCACCAATCCCTTCTACGCTGGCCTATTCGAATACCCCAAGGGAAGCGGGAACTGGTACCGGGGAAGGCACGAGCCGATGATAACCCAAGAAGAATACGATAGGATCCAGGTTCTCCTCGGGAGAAAGGGAAATCCGAGGCCAAGGAAGAACAACTTTCCCTTCAGGTGTCTTATCAGGTGTGGAGAGTGCGGCTCCACGATCGTGGCGGACCCCAAGAACCAGATCATCTGTTCTAAGTGCAAGCACAAATTCTCGTTTAATAACAGGAACGAATGTCCCAAATGCAAGACCCCGATCGAGGAGATGAAGAACCCAACAATCCTGAGATACGTCTATTATCGCTGCTCAAAAAGAAGGAATCCAAACTGTTCACAAAAGTCGATTGAGCTCAAGGAACTTGAAGGGCAGATAAAGGTACTCCTATCGCGAATCCAGATCTCCGAGGCCTTCAAGAACTGGGCCTTGAAGTATCTGAGGGAGGAGGTCGAGAGGGAGAAGGAAAACTACAAGGAGGTCCTCGCCTCCCAGAAGAGGGCCTACGCCAACTGTCTTAAGAAGCTTGACAATCTCCTTCGACTAAAGATCTCCCCTCTTAATGCCGATGGAAGCCTTATCTCGGATGAGGAGTACGCCAGAAAAAAAGCCGAGCTTATGAGGGAGAAGGCTCGGCTTGAGGAGGCAATGGAAAAACTCAAAAACCAAGGGGATAGATGGCTTGGGGTTGTGGAGAAAACCTTCGGTTTTGCCTGTCACGCTAGGCATTGGTTCAAAAACGGCACCCCGGAGGAGAAAACCCAGATATTGCGCTCTCTAGGATCGAACCTAATCTTGAAGGACAGAAAGCTAGAAATAGAGCTGAAAAAGCCATTCAGGTGGATCGCTAAAGTCTCAAGTGGGTGTCCTGAGGTCAAAGAAGTGATCGAACCTAAGAAATCGCAGAAAAATCAAGGGGATTTGGAAAGAATCTATGCCTCGAGTCCCATGTTGAGCAGAGCTTTACACGAAATTCGAACCTGGAAATTTGAGAAGTTAAGAGGATAGCAAAGCCGCACTTATAACCTAGACCAGATAGATATTTAATTTGCAATTCAAGTCTCTCTTCTTTCCTCTCCATGAAGCCCTTTTCTTTGGATCCAACGTACTTCGTCAGGTGTAATAAGTAGAACGTCGATAGGACCACCAACAGTTTTAGGGCGCGCTTGAAATCGCATTGTATCAATAGTTGTACGGATAGCATAAATTGAAAAATCTATCGCGTCCTGAAGTGTCATTGCATCCCAAACAATTGGCGCTGGTGAGCGAACAATATTTTTAACCCCCTTTTCATCTTCAACTATTACAGGATTAACAATAGAAGCGATAACGTCAATTTCTCCAGACCACATGGCGCCATAAACAAGTGAGCCATCGGACTTAACGTTTCTTCTCTCGACAATGTCACGACTCACATGACAATAGTAAACGTAAGGTACACTAATCTTTCCTTCTTCTTTCTTGTAACCGGCAACGTGAAACCCAACATCAGCTTTGGGAAAAGATCTACGGAAGTATTTAACGATCTTTTCAGGGACAGTCGTAATATCATCCACTTTTGTCAACTCTTCTTCAATGAATTTTTTGATGTGACTTGCTATGGGTACCCCCGCCAGTAAAGCCTCGCCAAAGCTAGAGATTCCAATCTTCTGGTCCTCTAGAAGGAATGTTTTAGTAACGGAATCAGAGGCGGGAACATTTACTCTAAAATCCTTCCCTCCTGGAGTTTTCCCTTCGAGCTGCAGAAATTGCCTACTATCGGAAGCCATTACAATCCCTTCTGGTACGTAGGTCACAACTGCTAATGTCATTGGTTTTCCGCCTCCTTTTGATACTTAAATTATTTTACCATATAAGGTAAAGAATTCAACACCTTTAGCATTCTTAGATTGAGGAAGCTAGGTTTAAAAGGCTTCCTTCATTATCTTACAGATCTTCAAGCCTTGTTCCCGGTGACAATTTACTTCTTCAGGCAAGTTGAGCAGAGCTTTACATGAAGTTTGAATCTAGTTCTAGTTAAAAAATTTTACAAATAAATAGCCCGATCTCATCACGAGACCGGGCGTACAGACAGTTTGCATGATGTTTGTTTCAGGGCGGTGGTACTCGACGAAGGAGCTCTTTAATTCCTTCTGCCACTTGGTCCATGTTAGAGGAGAGTTTTTCGACACCTTCGGCTACTCGATTCATGTTATAAGAAAGAGAGGTGGCCCATTGGGTAGCGGGGATAAGAATAGTCAGAGTTACAGCGACTATACCGAGAGCAACATTGAAAGCATTTATTCGTTCTCGCCCAGGATTTTTGCTTATAAAACCCTGACGCTCTAATACATTGAGTATCCAGGGAGTTAGAAGCCACCAGTATAGTAACCCAAGAGGTATTAGCCACATTAAGCAGCCAAGGATGCGTATCTTGGTCAAGAAAAATGCTAGCTCTAAACCTAGACCTATAAAAGACAGAAACCCTAGCAACCACCATCTGTATTTTAAGAGAATGGGGATTACGTCTCTCACCTTCGCCTCCTTCGACGAAGGGACTTTCAAGGACACTGATACTGTGCTCATCGGAATCCTCCTTCCTGCCCGGTTTTCTGCCCATCCACAACGGGCTTGGGCAGAATTCCAGGCAGGAAGGACTCCTTGGTGATAGGTTGTGAAAGTGCATCGAAGTTGGCGCCGCAGCAGTGGAAACCACAAAGATTTGTTTCGAAAGTGGATACCGTTTGCGAGTTGTGAGGAAAAGCCCAGAATATGGGGCGTAAATGGTGGGGCAGCAGGTGAATAAGGTGTCTGAGAACGATCTGTGTCTATAAAGGGCCACTTGTTTGTAAAGATGGTATTAAGACCAAATCTCTCAACGCAGCAAGAGCCCGCCTCATAACTACATCACCCTCCTTCCTCGGTTTTAGTTTTTTCCTTTCTCCCCTCTTCTTTGATAATTACTACCACCATTTTTTATTATAAACATCCTGTCAACTTAAAGCAAGACCGATGTTATCATTCAACAAGAATTACGACAACTTTTTAGACTGAGCATTTGTTTAAGGTTTGCACTGTATCACTATATCGGTTGGTGCTTTTTCCCAGAAGCATTGATCTATCAGCCTGCCAGAAGCATCATAGAGATAAACCTCATCTCCTTTGTTTGCGAGATAAAGACCACGGCTATATCCTGTTGGGTTATACTGTCTACCATATACCCGGAGGGACGCTTTTGGTGCCAAGACCGTTCCTTGAGGGAAAACGTAACTCCCCTCTCCATCGCTTAATCGCCATCCGGATATATCCACCGGAACATCGGAAAGGTTGTAAAGCTCAATCCATTCTTCATCCGGTTCTAAGCCACTTGGATTTGGCAGTACTGCACTTATTATCACTTTCACGCCTGTAGTGACAGCTTTCCGTGTGTCTTCAACCTTAAACCTTTCCCACAGGTTCTCAAATTCCTGGGTGTAAGCTTGGGCGATCTCTGGACAGGAGATAATCACAATGTTCTCGAAGTTATTATCGTCAGCCGAAGCCGTCCAGTTATAAGAGCCAGTGATGGTGACTTTCTTGTCGATTATCACAAACTTGTGGTGCATAAGGCCTGAGGTATTCTCAATGGCGACAGGAATGCCTTCGGCTATCAGTCTCTGATATTCCCCTCCGCTTGCCCCAACCTGACTTTCATCAAGAAGAATCCTTACCTTCACCCCTCTTCTGTAGGCTCGGATTACAGCCTCACCAAGATCATCATCCGTGAAGTAGTACATAGCGATATCCAGGGTTTGGGTCGCGGAATCCATTAGCTCGATGAGTTTATATTCGATCACCCGATCGACCTCTGGACAGACAAACAGGGCTTCTATCCTGCACAATGGCAGTTGGATTTGACTCGCGATTACACAGCCAAAGAGGGATAAAGCTGCACTCACG
The DNA here is from genome assembly GCA_002011355.1 of Thermoplasmatales archaeon JdFR-43. Lineage (GTDB taxonomy): Archaea > Thermoplasmatota > E2 > UBA202 > JdFR-43 > JdFR-43. Next base: position 11,146 of record MTNE01000177.1, read on the forward strand.
ATCACCAACACATAGAAAGCTTTCCGCATCAAACCACCCCCGAAATAGAGTTTAGACCAAATCCAAGTTCGAGGAAAAAGGGCCGCCATGGGCGGCCCGGGACAGAAAGAAACGGTGGGCTATTGCTTTAGTGTTCCCTAGACCGAGGATGCGCCTCTTACCTCCTCTTACGGTAAGAGGTCGAGGGGGTCCTTTTCCTGGATCCAGTTGAATCAGCATGTTGTCTGTAGTTGGGGCAGAACCAGTATCTCCCGTATCTTCCGTGTTTCTCTATCACCGGGCTTTTGCAGATGCTTCCGTCTTTGAGCCTGAGGTTGCAACGGGGAACACCATGCTCATCGATGTATATCCTTGCGTCTGGGTTCATTCTGTTTCCTTCATGGATAAAGATCTTCCGTCTTAAAGGGGTTCCTTCGATTTCCCTTATCCATGCAAGGATCTTGACAATTCTTTTGAAGAGTTGGGTTTCGTCATCGTCCCGTAGGGTGATCTGACACTCAAACCCATCCCTTGTTAGGTAAGCGGTGTTCCAGCTTGCCCTTGCCTCTTCCATTTTTTCACCTCCTTCCTCAGTATTCCTCTGGGAACAAGATGGTCGTAGTAAACCGGTCAGCTTCAGTGATGATCCAAATCTTCGTTCCGTCACTATGACGGTAAGCGGAGAGGATCCGAAATCCTTCTAGAAGGGAGAGATCGTTTTCCTTCTTGTCCTCCTCGCTTAGGTCTCCCCAATCACCGTTGAGGTGGCGTTTGAGGGAATTAAGGACGAACTCCGCAAAATTTTGGTCTTCAGCGATCCTATCATTGACACCTTTACTTAAGTAGAGCTCTCCTAATCTCAGTTTCATAGCCCACCTCCTTTTGTAAAGGCGCTATCTTCAGAATAGATCGTCACTTCAGAGGAAAAAGGGGCGAAAGGTTGCTTTAGGAATGAAAAGAACATTCCTGTGGAAAGGGCGAATTCCAGATTACAGTGATCCAATGCTTAAGATCAACCACTTTGCCCAGACGGATTTCCGCGGAGAGAAAAAAGTTTTTGGCATAAAGAGAGAAGACAGAAGGCTTCACATGTACATCGTAGGAAGGACGGGTATGGGGAAGACGACCCTCCTTTTGAACATGATCCTAAACGATGTATACGGAGGAGAGGGTCTTTGTTTTTTGGATCCCCATGGTGATGCGGTTGATAGGCTCTTGGATTACATCCCATCCTTCAGGGTGAGGGATACTATCTATTTCGATCCGGCTGAGCATCCCATCCCTCTCAATATCCTTGGAGGAGTTGAGGGGAAGAGGAAACACCTCCTTGTCTCCAACCTCATCTCCATCTTCAGGAAGCTTTATGGTGAGCATTGGCAACATCGCCAAGAACATATCCTGAGGAATTGCCTCTTCACCCTCTTGGAGTCCGATGAACCCAAGACACTCCTTGACCTTTACAGGCTCCTTTCGGACCGAGACTACAGGAGGAAGGCAATCCGGGAAGTGAAGGACCCGATAGTTAAATCCTTCTGGCAGAACGAGTTCCCAAAATACCTCTATCAGTTCAAAGGGGAAGCGTTAGCTCCACTTCAAAACAAGCTTGGGACTTTCCTGACAGTGCCTTTGGTGAGGCAAATTCTTTGTCGCACTGAAAGCAGGCTGGATTTCCGGGAGATCATGGACCGGGGTAAGATCCTACTGGTCAACCTGGCCAAGGGGAAGCTTGGGGAAGATATTTGTTCTTTTCTCGGATCGCTAATAGTGACCCAATTCCAACTCACATCGCTTTCTAGAATCGATATCCCGGAGGAAGAACGGAGGGATTTCTACCTTTATTTGGACGAGTTCCAGAACTTTGTTGTCCCGGAGACCTTCGAGGGGATCCTATCCGAGGCAAGAAAATACCGGCTTTGCCTGATCCTCTCACATCAGTACATCGGCCAACTGAGTGAAAGACTGAGGAGGGCAATCTTCGGGAACGTGGGCACGATCATCGCCTTCCCGGTGGGGCCGGAGAATGGGGAATTCTTGGAGAAAGAGTTCCATTCGGTTTTCAAGAGGGAGGACCTTATAACCCACGATAGGCACCACATTTACCTTATGCTCGCCATAGATGGCAAGACCTCAAGGCCTTTTTCGGCTTACGCTTTGCCACGCTTTTATCGATTCGAGCCACAAAGGCAGCGAGAGAGAATTGTCTCAAAGACAACAATGTGCAAATACAGAAATCCCCGTTGAATTATTTTCAAACATTTTGTCACGGTGCGGTAACCACTGCCTTGATGGGATCCAGATAAAGAGAACGCTCCCTAAAAGGATTGCAAAAGAATTGAGTTTCTAGACAATTGAGGATAAGCACAGTTTTGCCTTATGTAAATGACTTCCGGAAACCCTTCAAATAGATAGGAATTCTTACTGCATCATATTGTGGGATGCGCCCCGGCTTCAGTCGGAGACTTTTTATTAGCTTGAAGGATTCCTTTCGGATTCATGCTTTATCCACAGCAACCCAAAAGCTATTATCACGAGCAAAGAGATCGTATAAGAATACAAACTGAACCTTGTTTCGTTTGGAGACTTATAGGGATGCCACCTTAAAACAACCATTGAGAGGAAAAGAAATCCTGTCCATGGGAAAAACCATTTTTCAAGAAGGGGCCTCAGGCTGGAAAAACACAAGACCCAGCAAGCTGTAATTCCCAACGAGAGATAATACACCAAAGGCACGAAAGCTGTGCCGCGAAAACTTCCTGGATTCGAGAGATATCGCCAAGAAAAAATTGAAAAGAAAGCAAGAAAAGTTAGAACCCCGTTCAAAGGGGGTTTCTGTCTAAATCGTGGAGAAATAGCAATCAAGACAACAATTAATGTAAAAACTACTGAACTTATAAGATCAAGTAGCCAAGGAAGGTTTAGGAAAAGCAGGGTTGGTACACAGAAACTGGCGATGGAATAGACGCTTGGGAAGACCCTGAAAAATCTTTCTTTTATGGGACCCATGGTCCGGGTTTCAGGGGAAGGTCGAAATCAGAAACCGCTAGAAAGTGAGCTACGCTGCCGCATACCAATACTGCCCCACTTTTGGGCACTTTAACCCATCCGTATAAGCCATCGCTTCTCAGGATTTCGACTTTAGCCTCGCCATCTGTTTTGTTTGTGTATTGAGTACATCCGTTTGAATTACTATAGACTTCCCATGTGCCCCCGAAATCCATTTGTATGAATTGTAGCACCAGAGGTCTAGTGAGCTCCGCTGCCTCTTTTGATATCCAGATAAGCTGACCGCTACTGGCAGTGAAACCCAAAAGGACTGATAACACAAGCGCTATTTTTCTCATGGTTCCCCTCCTAAGAAGGGTTTTTCTTATCAAGTATACTTTTGTTGCCATAAAGAGGTAAAAAAAGAAGGTGTACCGGAGTGGAAGAAAGAAAACCCGTGGGGATCTGGATTCGGGTCTCAACTGAGGACCAAGCCAAAGGTGAAAGCCCCGAGCACCACGAGAAAAGGGCAAGGCTCTACGCCGAGGCCAAGGGTTGGGAGGTGAAGGAGGTCTATCACCTTGAGGCTGTCAGTGGTAAGTCGGTGATGAACCATCCTGAGACCCGGAGGATGCTTCGGGATATAAAGACGGGGAGGATAAAGGCCCTCATTTTCTCCAAGCTCGCGCGGCTCGCTCGAAACACAAAAGAGCTTTTGGAGTTTGCCGAGATCTTTCAGGAATACGGAGCCGACCTCATCTCGCTTCAGGAATCCATCGATACCTCAACCCCAGCGGGAAGGCTTTTCTACACCCTGATCGCTGCCATGGCCCAGTGGGAAAGGGAAGAGATCTCAGAGAGGGTTGCGGCATCTGTTCCCATCAGGGCAAAGCTTGGAAAGCCCTTAGGTGGACAGGCACCCTTTGGCTATCGCTGGGAGAACAAGAAGCTCGTCCCCGATCCAAAGGAAGCACCGATTAGAAGGCTCATCTACGAGCTCTTTCTGGAACACAGAAGAATTAAGACCGTAGCAAGAATTCTAAACGAGATGGGTTACAGGACGAGGAGCGGGGCCAAATTCTCGGATACGACCGTGAGAAGATTGCTCCGTGACTCTACAGCCAAAGGCTATCACCGTGCTAACTACACAAAGAGCTTGGGCAAGAACAAGAAATGGGTCTTGAAACCGAAAGAGGAATGGGTTTACCAAAAGGTCGAACCCATTGTTTCAGAGGAACTGTGGAATCAATGCAATGCCATCCTGGATGAAAGGGAGAAAAAACACAAACGGCCAGCAAGGAAAACGGTCCATCTTTTCTCGGGGATCGTTTACTGCCACTGTGGCAAGAAGATGTATGTACCCTCAAACACGCCCAAGTACGTTTGTCATAACTGTAGGAACAAGATCAGAAAGGATGACTTGGAAGAGATCTTCAAAGAACAGTTGAAGAGTTTCTTCTTCTCTCCGGATGAGGTCTCGGCTTATCTGAGCAAGGCAGATCAGGTGATAAGAGAGAAGGAGGAGCTTCTGGAAAGCTTGATCAGAGAGAAAAAGGATGTTGAAAAGGAAAGGGAAAAGGTCTACCGGGCATATATCAACGATGAGATCGACCTCCACACCTTTGGCGCTCGTTTCCGACCCCTGGAGGAGAGGATAAGACAGATAGAGGAGCGGATCCCGGAGCTGCAGGCAGAGATCGACTTCCTGAAGATCCAGTATCTCTCAAGCGATGAGATCCTCCACGAGGCTAGAGATCTCTATTCCCGCTGGGAGAGCCTCACTTTCGAGGAGAAAAGAAAGATCGTCGAGACCATAGTGGAGAAGATCGTGATCGGAGAGGATGAGGTGACAATCCACCTCTGCTACATACCTTCTCCTCCTCCAAAAATGACGACAACTTCTCAACACAACCTCAGGGGTTCATGGCCCCCACCAGCGTGAACGCCGCCGGGAAGGTGACAGAGATCCCCGCCCGGGTGATGGTGATGGTGCGGTCCTCCAAGGGCTGGCGCAG
>MTNE01000200.1 GCA_002011355.1 Thermoplasmatales archaeon JdFR-43
CCACACTAGCAGGGGCTTTAATTGGCTACATGCTTTTAATGTTTTTAATAGCTAAAGGCCCTCAGCCGGGGCTGCCATACCTCAATGGTGGGGCAATTTTAGCTTATACGATAATTCATTTCTTGTAGCCGCATTTCTTACATCTTATGCCATCCTTTATTTCTATACTGCTGCCACATTTCGGGCATCTCAAATCTTTTGCCAGATAAGAAAGCCATGCATCCCGCAATTCGGGTTCGTCTGCCTGCTTCGCCTTTTCGAATGTGACACGCTGCCTCTCATTTGTTATAAATGGCTCAAAATCTTCCAAGCTAATTTCCTTTTTCTCAACAAANTTCTTTTTAATCAAAGGAGAAAGAAATACACCAGCAATGAAACCGCCAACGTGAGCAGAGTGGGCTATACCATCTGTTACACCAGCAAATGTATACAATGTCTCTATGCTCGCATAAAGCAAAGCAACAGCAATAACAGGCAACCTTAAAAACAGAATGATTGGCATGAATAGTGGCACAGCAATTCTCTTGAATGGATACGCAGCAGCAAAACACCCGAGAATGCCAAAAATCGCACCTGAAGCCCCTATTAGATAATTATTTCCACCTTCTATTATCGAGTATATGATGGCAGCAAAAATGCCAGATATAAAATAAATTATTACAAATTTCTTTGCACCTATTTCATTCTCCAGAGGAAAGCCAATAAATATTATGCCTATCATATTGAAGAAAATGTGGTAAAAATCGCCATGCAAAAACATGGAAGTAAATAGAGTGTATATTTTATAGCTGAATAAATATGATGGACGAAATGCAAGGTCCCCCAAAGGGAGACGATATAAGGTTATAATAAAGATGATGAAATTAGCAATAACGATTGCCTGCGAAACAGGGAATTTTTTTATGAATGAATATGCTAAAGTAGAGATTATTACAGCAACTATCAGCCAAGATATCATTTCCATTTTATCTCTTTCTGTATAAGTAAATTATTAAAAAGGTTGCCGCAAATAGGGGCAGCAGGAAAATTTCATCTGGTATATTCTTTTTCTCTTCAACCTTATAATTCCAGTCATACCAGAAAATCTGCTCGAAATATGCGGCAATATCCTCATTTTCTATTATAACCCCTACTTCTCTATTGTTTCTAACAGAATTTTCTCCCCAATTAATTGAAGAAATGAGAACTTTACATCTATCTATAATCATTCCTTTGTTATGTATATTCAAGTTCCGCTGCAATTTCACTTCTATACCTTTGCTTCTTAAAAACTCGCTTGTTTCCTTATTCATCGCTGAAGTTGATATATAAGCAGGATTGTCATTGAGAATAACCCTAACAGCTACACCACTCTCATTTTTCTTTACTATTTCTTTAAGAAATGGATTGATTCCATTGCTCCATTCTTTCTCTATATATGCCTGCTCAATCAGAATTTCCTCTTTTGCCCCATCAATTAATCTTTTAATTTCCTTCTCCGCATTGTCCGGTGCCAGAATAATGGTTACATTGAATGAGTGGTTTAAATAGAGAGGGGAAAATGTTGGAGTATAATCTCCATGAGGAATATAGTAGCTAATGGAAAAATCGGAGGGAGGCTTACCATGTGTAAAACTGCTTTCATTAAATTCAATGCTGTCCTGAAAATCTGGGTTCCAGTCATATTCAAAGATATTTCTCAAAAAAGATGCCATATCTTCGCTTTCCAGAATGATGCCCCATTCCCTGTTTCCATAGCTTGGATCCACTGGAATGCTACTCTTGCCCCAGTTTGCTGACTCTATAATACATCTGTTGCCATATACAACATATTTTGCATGGTTATATCTGTATCTTTTATAGATATCCTTTTCTTCATCACCGAGCATATATCTCACTTCATGCTTTTTACTCAGCACATATGCAATCCATCTTTCTTCCATTGGAATGCCGCCGATCACATTCCCATCCAAGAACAATTTTACTGTTGCATTGCTTTTGTTCAAAATTTCCGCAAGAAACGGATTGGTAAATGTATACAAATTTATGAGAAGTTCATTTGCATTTTTTATTTCTCTAGAGATGATTTTATATGAACAATCTGGGGAGCAGAAGGCAATTGCTTCGCTGGCTTTTCCATGCCATACCTCAAAATCAGACTGGCCTATAATGAATGTCCTGTTGTATTCCCAGTCCTCACTTGTATTTGTATCGATGCAGTCACTTCTTTTCAAAACAACTCCTTTTTCCACTTTCTTGATAGCATTTCCTATCCATCCTTTGTTATAACATGCACTTCCATAAACAACCACATCAACAGTATGATTATATGCATCTTTCAAACATATTATGCCTCCATCATTTCCCATTATAAATCTTCCTTTTCTTTCCAGATCAGGAATGAAAGAGCAATTATAATATTCATAATCTGGCCAGAATCCTGTTTCAAATTCAAAAGCAGTTGCATTTTGTGTCACATATATTTTTTCTCTTGGCTTCAGAATTATCTCAGGAAAGATGATTTTATTCTGCTTGTCCGCCCGCTTCCATGGCTGCGTCGTTATATACCAGCCATTTAAATCCACGCTTTTATTTCCAGCATTAATTATGCAGAGGTATTCATTATTTCGGTGTGGTCTGGCATGATAATATATTTCCTTGAGGAGTATTTTCGCCTTTGTTCTTGTTGGCACGATGGTTATGTTGCAATAGCCATAATTATTCTTTTCGTTATCATCACTCACATGAACAATGATTTTATGCTTTCCCTCCTTATTTTTTGTATCCCATATTATAGAAGGAAGACGGTAGTAATTGATGGAATCATAATATATTCTGCCAATTAAATGCTCACTATCTGTAACATCATAGTAAAAAGAAACTGCAAACGATTCACTTATACCAACATTCAAATTTTTTATCTTTGCCTTTATTTCAACAATTTCTCCTTCACCTACAACCTCTTTATCTACTTTAACCCATTCAACAGATAGATCAAAGTATGTATAGCAAAAGGAAAGGGAAAAAGTAATAAGCAGGAGGGAGAAAAAAACCGTGCAAAAATGTATCAGCGGGATAGCATTATGCACTTTTCTTTTCATTTTTTAGCTTTCGCAGCAATAAGAAAGTCATGACTGTTATCAGACAAATAAAGCCAAAGCCTGGGGTTTTATTTGTTGGCAATACTGAATAAATCTTCTCGGGAGTTATAACTACTGTGATATCTTTACTTCCATTAAAAATAAAGGTTGCTTCTTTCCCTCCAGAATATACATCTATTTCATTGAGAGAAGGACTTACAGAAACATTTATCACTTGCTCCTTTTCGATGGTTAAGTTGTACTTTTCATAATTGTTCAGGATTATGGTAACATTTATCGCTCCTTCGCATTTATTTTTGATTTTTATTTTTCCATCTATTTCATTTAGCGAGCCATTTGGGAGTCCAGCCACCTTTATCACATGAACTGTTTTATTGCTTTGCCTGTCATAATCAGTAACATGAAGAGTTACAACATAATATCCATTTTCTTTATATGTCCACATGATTTGCTTGTTTGTTCCAGTATCCTCAAATTTTCCATCCCCGTCAAAGTCCCATATATAATATCTTATATATCCATCCTTGTCATAACTATTGCTCGCATTAAAAAGATAGGTTACCGCCGTTTCATTTTTACTGTACAAAGACACTGAAAAACGCGCCATCGGAGGAATAACATTCCCGACAACAACCACTGTGTGCGTAACTGTATCTGCATCTCCACGTGGTGGAGCAGTTGTTGCTACTGCCATTAACGTGACATTATATATTCCTGGTTTTTCATATGTATAATAAACAATAGGGCCTTTCGTAACCTTATCCCAATTTCCATCTCCATCAAAATCCCAGTGATATCTGTCAATAGGATACATTGAGTTCGAATCTCTGGCATCAAAAATTATCTTCTGTCCAACCAGAATATTTCCATATATTATTTTTCCCTCGGGTGTTCTGAAATAAATTTGGTTGCCATATTCATCCCTTATCACAAACTTAGCATCCACTCTTGCATCAACTAGAGGCAGAAATATCATCATTCCCATCAATGCAATCGCCAGCACAACAATCTTTTTCATAAGAAGTTAATCACAAGAAATTTAAAATAATATCGCCTGCTAAGTAATTGCGACATATGGAGCAAAATTTTACCTCTACATCTATTTCTTCCTAGAAAATTAACAAAAATAAAACTTTTGCCAATAAATTTTTTCCATTGTTCTAAAATTGAATCAGAAAATTTATATAGTAGAATTACAATAAACGATAGGCAGAAGCCTATAAGATATAGGGGCGAGGGCTTGCAAGTCCTCTTTTTTTCTCCCCCTCACGCCTCCCCCTCGCCCCCGCCTCCCCTATTCATGTTTTTTACACCTAAAATATTTCAGTAAATATTTTTAAAACGATTGTTCTTTACATGTAAGGGCGCGTGGCCTAGCCTGGATAGGGCGCTGGCCTTCTAAGCCAGCAGTCGCGGGTTCGAATCCCGCCGCGCCCGCATGTAAAATAAGGCTCTTTTCAGTACAGTCCAAATTCCTGCAATTTTCTTCTTCTCCTTTCCTTTTCAAGAAATCTATATACTGTATGATGATTTGCTCCTTCTAGCAACATCTCTATTGCCTGTTTTGCCATCTGCAATTCATCTATTCTGCCTATTATGCCGACTGTATGACCATAAACAGATATATACGCCCCTGTTGTTTCTTCAATTATTCTTCTTGTTTTTCCTTCCTTGCCTATGATTCTTCCTGCAATTCTTTTTACGTGTTCTTTCTTTTTTCCGACCCAGTCACGCATATCAAGCAGTTCAAAATAGTAATCCTCATTAAATAAAAGCATAGCTTTTTCTGGGGAAAAGCCACGCCCTATAGCCCTTACAACATTCTCTGCTTCCAATTCCTTTAAAGAATCTTCAGCCACTATTTTCACATCCCCCGTGGCAGAATCGATTTCAAGCTGTACACCATGTTTTTCTATTTCTTCCTTTACTTCTCCATTTTTACCAATCAAAACTGCTATTCTATCCATGGGGATTTTAACATATCTCATTTTAGCCCTCCAGAATATATTTTAAAATTTCCTCTTCATCAACTCTGATGTATTTCTTAAAAAATCTGGTTATGTTTTTTACGTCTCTCCTCAANAATTCCATTGCCATNGGATTATCTTTGCTNACTGTTTGNCCAACATCTATTATAACCGGCTCATCCCCATCCATTAAAACATTATACTCAGAAAAATCTGCATGCACCAGTTCAGCCTTATGATACATAAGGTGCAAATATTTCTTTAATCTCTCAAAAACTTTTTCAGCATCCTTTATTTCGGCGTCTTTAAGCAAGGGAGCAGGTTGCTCTTCTGTGCCTATATATTCCATAACTATTACATTACCCTCCCTAGCAATTGGTTCTGGCACTCTAACACCAGCATTATACAATTTTTTGAGATTATTGAATTCCTTCAAAGCCCAAGCAAATATTATACTTCTTCTGTCTCTTTTCACCCTCTGAGGGGGCTCGTACATTAAATATTTTGAAATGCTTCGAAAAGTAGCTGTATTGATACGATATATCTTAACTGCTATAAGCCTGTCTTTTTGTCTCGCTCTAAAAACATTTCCTTCCTTTCCTGTAGAAATTGGAAATTCAAAAGAATCGATATAGCCATTATTCATTAATTTCCATAATGATTGAAGGGTTGCTTTCTCAAAAACTTCTCCTTCTGTTGTTTTCAACAGCTTTTCCACTTCTGCTTCCCAACTCATAGAAATCCGCTCAGGCTTTCAGGTATTAAATTTCTCCTAGCCAAATTTGCAACCTGTGTTGGAGTGTAACGATAAACAACATCTGCCTTTTCTTCCTGGAAGTCCCAAGGTTTTATGATCAATAAGTCCCCTGTTTTTATCCATTTTCTTTTCCTTATTTTTCCAGGTATTCTTGCCAATCTTGTCTTACCATCCTCGCAGATAATACGGAGTCTTCCACCCCCCATATGCTGCTCCACAATAGCCATCATCTCTCCGCTCTGTCTATTCGGCAATGGAACTCGTTGTTCAATCTCTTCCTCTCCCATTGCTAAGTTAATTTATATCTGGTATAAGTAAATATCGGAAGAGATTGATGATGATAAAAAACCTCAAGAGCTTCCTTATGCAGACTCCGTTCATTTTTCAAAAAATCATTGGTCTCAGAAGTTTAAATAGAAAGTTTTATATACTCTAGTTACAAAAATATAATTTATGATAATCACGCTCGAAGACCTAGCTACCGCAATCGCCGCAAGAGTGGACATAGACATGGAATCAGCTTTAAAAGATGCAAACTTTGTNATGGATTTATTTGGCTTTGAGGACAGAATAATAGATAATATTCTTGAGCCAGAGGANAGACAACTATTTTATATCCTAGAGGAGGAGGGCATGCTGGTAACAGAAAGGGAAGAAACAACCATATACGACGGAAGGAGCTGGCGAACNCATTACTGGTTCTTAAACAAAGAGGCTATTCTAAAATACAAGGAGGANGGAAAAAGGAAGGAGGAGGAAAGGGAAAGAAGAGAAGANGATGCAGCAGATGTATACAAGGAAATTCCAGATGAGTTGTGGTTTGGTCACTAACTCTCTTTCTTTAATATATCTTTTATGATATCTCTGAAACCATCGAATCCGACAGGGCGAGCGATAACTCCCTTTGCTCCAGCCTTTTCAAGTTCTTTTGCCCATTCTGTGCCAAAGTATGCTGTAAAACCGTACACCTTTGCGTCAGGATCTATTGCAAGGATTTTTTTTGTCGCTTCTACTCCATCAATGCCAGGCAGTTTCAAATCCATTATAACTATGTCGGGCTTTTTTCCCTTTTTNATCAANTCNTTATATTTTTCTACTCCCTCCTCTCCACTGAATGCCTGATGTATCTCAATTTTGAGGGGGGCCAAATANTCCTTTATTAACTCCTGTATAGGTTCTTCATCTTCAACAACTAGCATTATTGCCATTGTATTTGTATTCATTACTCATTTATAAAACTATTTTTGGATTGTCTTGGATACCACTGCAAAATGATTGTCTGCATATTTCTTTGACTTCTTCTTAACACTCCATGCCTTTTCTATTTTTAATCCTGCTTTTTTTATATCCTTCCTAAACTCCCGCATGCTATACAGATGATAAAATCTCATAATATTCATGCCATTCTTTTTCCATGGAATGTAAATGTCGCCATGCTCCTTCCATCTAAAAATATTTTTTATGAAATATTTCCTCCATTTATCCTGCCACTTTGACCATACCGAAATCAGGGCTTTTCCACCTGGCTTGAGTATCCTCTTCAACTCTTCCAGTGCCTTTATTCTATTTTCTCTTCCCTTTATATTATGGAGAGAGGCAATGAAAAGGGCGAAATCAAAAAAATTGTCTTTAAAAGGCAGGCTGCATGCATTGCCGCATATCACAGCTACATTTTTCAGCTTCGCCTCCTTAACTTTCTTATATGCTATTTCAGCCATTCTAATTGATGCATCTATACCAACAGCCAGTTTGCATTTTTCTGCCATTGGAATTAAATGGCGAGCATTTCCGCAGCCAATATCTATAGCAATACCATGTATTTCTTTAATAAAGTCAAGGCACTCCTTCCATGGATAACGGCGGGTTGTATCGAAACTTTCAGCAATTAAATCCCATTCCTTCATCTTTTCAGTAACGCTATCAATGTCACGGAAAATTTATAGTTTACCGCAAACTTTATATCCTGTATAAATTTGTTGAAACATGGCAAAGAAAAGTAAGACAGGATTTCAATCTGCAGCAGGTCTTATAAGATATTTTGAGGAAGAAAAAACAGGAGTCAAAATTGATCCCAGATTCATAATAGTTTTCGCTATTTTAACCGCCGTAGTCATAACTGCGTTAAAAATTCTCTACCCAGTATAATGTTTGTCCTTGTCATTGGCCCAGCAGCANCAGGCAAAACCAGTATTGCAAAGCATTTGGCCAAATATGGAATTTTAATAAATCTCGATGCTGCCACTCCATGCAACAATGCAAAAATTGACATAAGAAAATGGATAAAAGTTGAGGAGATACAGGAAAAATTTAATCTGGGAATAAACGGAGCATTACTCAAAAGCATGGAATTAACTGTATCAATGGATGAATGGATNTGTGCAGACAGGAATGAAATAAAAATTGTTGATACGCCTGGGCAGCTGGAAATTTTTCTTTATCATAATTACGGGAGAAAAATTGTGAAAAAATTGGAAAAACATGATGTTGTTGCTTCTCTGTTCATTGTAGATGCTCAGGAAATTCTTTCGGTGGAAAACTATCTGGCAATGCTTGCTCAGAATGCAATGATTAATCTAAAGCTGATGATTCCCTCAGTGACTGCAATAAATAAAGTGGATTTGGTAAATAAAGAAAATTTGCTAAAATATACTGATAAAAAATACATTGAAAAAAAGCTGGAGGAAGGAGATGCGCTACATTCTCTCGCTAAGAGCCTTATAAAATATCTTGAATACACAAGCATTGTTCAGCGCCCTCTGTTCGTCTCTGCAAAAACAGGAGAAGGTATCGAAGATTTATATTCTGCGATTCATGAAGTACATTGTTCATGTGGCGACATATCCTGATTTTTTTATAATTGCACCATACATTTTATAAATAGGGTGTAATTTCACAAAATATGAAGAAAATTGCAGCCATAGTGATATTGCTAATGCTTTTGCCTTTGGTCCAAAGTTATCCAAATATAGATGGTACACAAGATGAAGCATATGGTGTNNCCATTGATTCAANNGGAGATGTTATTGTTGTTGGACAACATTATGATGGGAGTAAATTTGTTATGAGAGTTCAGAAATATGATGGTGAGAATGGTAAAATAAAATGGCAAACTGATTTTGATGAATATGCAACAAATATAGGCAAGGCAGTTGTTGTTGATAGCAATGACAACATTTATGCAGGAGGAATAGTTGGGAAAGAAATCGCGGGCATACCCATACCATCCACAGATTATGTAATAGTGAAATATGATGCAGATGGAAACAAACTGATTTACAAAACATACAATAACGGATTTGCTGACTTCCTGATGGATATGACAATTGATGATGATGGCTACATCTATGCCACAGGAATGACTCTGTATATTGAAGCTTCTGCCAATCTAACAAATATAGATTTCTGGACAATAAAAGTTGATCCAAACAATCTCAATAAAATAGAGGAACACGTTTTTGATAACAGTATAGATGCTGCATTTGGTATAGATGCCAGAGGAGATGCAGTTGTTGTTGCAGGAACTGTGCAGAGTGATGATAAGAGTAAATACTGCCTCATAAAATATGATAAAAACCTCAATGTAAAATGGGTAAAATATTATGACGATAAGGCAAGTACGGCATCTGATGCTGCAATTCTGCCAAATGGCAATATTGTGGTGACAGGAAATGAATATACAAGTAATCAGACAATGGAGGACTTCCTCACGATTCTATATGATAGCAATGGAAATAAGCAATGGGCAAAAAAGGAAATAAGCAATGAAAAAGATGATGCCCTGACTGTTGGTGTTGATTTAAATGGAAATATAATTGTTGCTGGTTACAGGACAGAAAATCTGCATAAAAAATGGTATATAATCAAGTACAATAGTAACGGAAATATCAAATGGGAATTGCCAGAAAACATTGAAGGAGAAATAAAGAGGATAGCTATAGGCTCAGATGGCAGCATAGTGGCGGCAGGCTATAAAGTGCAGGGAGGNGGAGAGGCATTCTGTATAAGAAAATATTCTGCAAACGGTGATTTTATATGGGAGGCGTCAGCTGAAAATCCTCAGGAACCAGTATATGCTGATTTTACCTGGCTTCCAGCCCAGCCAACCAGAGTAGACTATGTTCACTTTATTGACAAGTCTACAGGAGATATAATTTCATGGCACTGGGACTTTGGCGATGGAACAACAAGCAATGAACAGAATCCAGTTCATCAATATACCAATTTGGGAACATATACTGTTACACTAACAATTACAACTTCNTCTGGCGAGAAAAGTGTGTCTAAAGAAATTACAGTCATTAATTCTATACCCTATGCTGACTTTACATATCAACCACTGACTCCACTAGAAGGACAGGAAATAACCTTTGATGCTTCAGCAAGCTATGATTCAGATGGAAGCATAGTGAATTACACCTGGAATTTTGGAGATGGANGCACAGCATATGGAAAAATTGTTACTCATATTTATGATGGAAATGGAACTTATANGGTAACCTTAACAATCAAAGACAATGATGGAGGAGTAAAAAGCGTATACAAGTACATAACAATCAATCCCCCGGGTTCAAATATTCCACCCGTGCCAAAATTCACTTATCATCCCACACATCCACAGCCGGGAGAAGAAATTACTTTCAATGCAAGCGAAAGCTATGACGAAGATGGTTTTATCCAGCTATATAAATGGGATTTTGGAGACGGCACATACGAGGAAAGAACTATACCAGTAGCTGTACATGAATACTCAGAGGCTGGAGAATATACAGTGACACTGCAGGTAACAGATAATAACGGTAGCATAAACACTTACAGCCTCAACATAAAGGTGGGAGGAGGAAATCCACAGTTAATAATAACGCTTGGTGTATCCAATATAGCACCCATTAAAGAAGGAACAGAAAGGGTTGTTCCAATAGAAGTCTATTGTTATAATTTCACTGCAACAAATGTTACTATAGTTGTGGTGGATGATGCCAATCTTACAATAACACCATACTCCCCGCCCATTACCTTAAAACCAGGCGAGCAAAAGAAGGTACTTATAAAAATTAAAGCGCCNAAACTGGGAGAAAACTTAACAGCTGGTACAAAAACCATTAAAATAAAAGCAGTGTGCAACGAAGGAGTGGAAAGCAATATCGAAGAAATAGAAGTTGTTATTCATAAAGCAGGCAAAATACCTTCATTTACATTTATGGCGTTTTTCGTTGCATTCATTCTGGCATTAATATATGTCACAAGAAACAGAAAGAAATGAAATGACGATAGATTTGCTTAGACTGCTAACAGGATTCGCAATACTTTCATATGCTGCTTACAGTGATTTAAAGTACAGAGAAGCAAGCAATAAGTTATGGATTTTGATGGGAAGCATTGGCCTCATCTTTCTTGCCATGGAAAGACCCGAAGTAACACTAGTATTTATATCAATAGCAGTTTCTTTTCCACTCGCCTTTCTGCTGTATTTTTTTGGTATGGGGGGAGCCGATGTAAAGGCAATGTGGGGCATTGCTTTGCTGTCTCCTCTGCCCCCCAAAATTTCTTTTTTTCCATCCCCAATTTTTATATTTCCTCTCACTGTTCTGATAAACTCTCTCTTCCTTTTCATACCTCTACCATTTATCCTTCTTTTTTACAATGCATATAAGAAGAATCTTGAATTTCCCTACTGTCTGTTTGGATACAAAATTAAAGCGGAAAAGGCAAAAAATAAATTTGTATGGAGTATGGAAAAAAACGGGAAAAAAAGTATAGTACCTGTCAAAAATTTTAATTTTGATGAAGTAGCCGACAAAGAAATATGGGTAACTCCAAAATTACCTTTCCTTGTGTTCATTTTTGCTGGATATGTTATTTCGTTTGTCTTCGGTGATATATTATTTTTTCTTCTTTCTCTCTTTCAGTAATTTCTCTATTTCTTCTGCCCTTTTCTTCATTGTCTCTATCAATCTTTTCTGACTGAGTATTAAATTCCTTACCGATTGCTTGAATTCTTCAGCTGCAGAATCTATTATTACGCCTATCAGACGGCGATGCCTGTTTATAGCTTTCACAAGACGAAGATACTCTTCTGCAGTTTCTTCCCCTACTTCCTTTTTCAGCTGCTCATAAATTTTCTTAGCTTCTTCTTCTCTTTCAAAGATGTCTTCAATTTTTTTGAGAAGAACTTCTTTTCTGAATGGCTTTACAATATAATTTTCTATTTTATCTATTGGTTTATCTCTTGTATCCTCAGGCGTTAAAGGTAATGCTGTTAACATTGAAACAGGTATGTCCTTTAATTCCTCGTCTTCCTTCAGCTTTTTGAGAGTTTCCCATCCATCAAGTTTTGGCATGAGGATATCAAGCAGTATCAAATCTGGCTTCTCTTTTTTTGCCTTCTTGAGACATTCTTCTCCGTCATATGCAGTTATTACTTCGTAATGTTCCTCAAGCATTTTCTTAACTATATCTACAATTTCGGGCTCATCATCTGCAATTAATATTTTTTTCTTCTTTTTCATTATAGCGCCTCCTGCAGTTTTATCAATACCTCTCTTATTGTGTTTGAAGATTCAATAACATCTTTTACGAGTTGTTTTCCAAATGGTTGAAAATCTTCTCCTCCACCTGCTTCAATTCTTTTTCTTATCATTTCCATTAAAATATCAGGTGATGGCATCTCAAGATATATTTTTTCTATATCCCTCCCTTTCAGATATTTTTTAACATCTTCCACTATTTCAACAGAGGCAAATACCACAGAAAAATGTAATTTTTCCTCATCGAGCTTGCTGACAACATATCTGAAAATATTTTCATCTTTCATAAGATCAACATCGTCTATCATTAGAAGAACAGGAATTTCAATATATTTTTTTCTCAGGAAAATTCTAGAAAAGAATGATGCCCTGATCTCTTTCTCAAACATCTCCTTAAATTCCTCAAACTTGAAATCTTCTCCTCCATGAACATAAATTGCTTTTACCTTATAGAGGGGTGCGAACTCTTTAATCCACAACAAAAAAGTTGTTTTTCCGATACCTGTTTTTCCAAGAACCCAGAAACAAAAACTTTTTCCACCTAAGGCTTTCAAAATAACTTTTCTGGCTTCCTCCTTATAAATCATAAAGTTTGGATTAGGTTCATTTGGGTTCAAAAACATCTCTTCAGGCATTCAAATATAAATATCTCTTGCTATTTATTTCTTTCACTTTTTTTCCAAGCTTCCGGATTTATACAGTTTGGTGGCATCTCGCCCTTCAATGCAGCTATAACATTTTCTGCAACCATCACAGCCATTCTACTTCTTGTTTCATATGATGCAGAACCAATATGAGGAGTAAGAACAACATTATCCAGTTTTTTCAATTCAGGTGTTAGCTGCGGCTCATTTTCGAATACATCTAATGCGGCTCCTCTAATCCATTTCTCCTCCAATGCTTTTACCAATGCTTTCTCATCGACACATTTACCCCTAGCTGTATTTATTAAATATGCAGTTGGCTTCATCATCTTTAGCTCTTTCTCCCCTATTATATGGTGTGTCTCCTTAGTTAATGGTAAATGCAGAGAAACATAGTCGGATTTTTTCAGCAAAGTGTGCAAATCAACAAATTTTGCATTGCATTCTNTCTCTATTTCCTCATTTCTTCTTCTGCTGTAATATAAAACCNTCATATTGAAACCCTTTGCTCTTCTTGCAACAGCTCTACCTATTCTCCCCGCCCCAATGATTCCGATGGTTTTACCATATATATCTGTGCCTAAGAGCAGTTTGGGAGCCCACCCTTTGAATTTTCCCTCTCTCATGAATTTATCTCCTTCAACAATTCTCCTCGCTATTGCCATAAGCAATGCCCATGTTAAATCTGCTACTGTCTCAGTTAATACTCCAGGTGTATTTGTAACCAAAATGCCCCGCTTTGTTGCCTCTTCNACATCAATATTATCATATCCAACTGCATAATTTGCTATTATTTTTAGCCGGGAGGAGGCATCCATTACTTCTCCGTCAATCCTATCTGTTAAGAGGCAAATTAATGCATCCTTTTCCTTTACACCTTCAATAATTTCTTCTTTACTTGGTGGAGCATCTCCTTCANATATTTCCAGTTCATGTTCTTTCAGTAGTTCAATCCCTTCATCGGGCAATCTCCTTGTCAAAAATATTTTGGCCATGATGTTATATTGTTTCCCTTTTTATTTTTTTAATTTCATCCTATAAAATAGCGTCGTGATGAATATTCTCACATTGAACAAATATTGTCATTTTATCTCTGTTATTTATTCATAATTGATAATATAATTAAAAATTCCATTTTTCATAATCTGTTTCTAAAAACAATAAAAAACTTTATATACTCGGACATATATAAGATTGTTAGCAAAAAGTTAGCAAATTAAAGAAAAGAAATAAAAAGGTGTTGGGTAATGAAAAGTATGAAAAAGTTTGGAAAAGAGGGGGTATCTGAAATTGTCGGCACAGTATTATTGTTAGCTGTAGCAATAGCTACTTTCTCTGTTCTGGCCATATACGTCTTTTCATCCACCTCACCATCTGCATCATCTCCAGATTTGGATCTTGTAGGCTATATAAACGAAAATCAGCATATAATTATAGAACATAAGGGAGGAGAAGAAGTAAAATTATCGAATATAAAAATCACAGTATGGAAAGGAGACGCTGATAGTTGTTCATATCATTTTGACAATGAAGGACGTTTAATGGGGGATTATGCTACATATGCTGACTTTGAAGATATTAACACAGATAAAAAATGGGGTGTTGGAGAATATATAGATATAAATGCCACAGCAATTTTTGGAAATATAACCAACTGGCAGATAAGTGCCATTGTAATAGATGAGAATAGTAACTCTGTTATATTCTCCGGGATTTTGCAGCCTGGAATTTTACATACTGTTCCTCCTGTCGCCATTTTCACATATGCTCCTCTAGATCCAAAAACCTTGGAAATTATAGAATTTAATGCAAGCCAAAGCTATGATCCAGATGGAGGAAGAATAGTTACATATAGATGGGACTTTGGCGATGGCAATATCGGGTATGGAATGGTGGTTGTGCATAAATATGCAACTAGTGGAACATACAATGTCACTCTCACCGTCATAGATGATGAAGGACAATCAGCAGAAGCAACAACAGGCGCAGGCTTTAACATACCACCACCAATAAATGTTACAGATAATCAACCACCTATCGCAGACTTTACTTGGAACATTGATCCAGATGTTGATGGAAAAATAGATTTTACATCGGATGCCATAGACCCAGATGGAACTATCATATCATACTATTGGAATTTTGGAGATGGGAGCACTTCATCGTCACCAAATCCAAGTCATATTTATGATTTGAGTGGTAATTATACTGTAACTCTGATAGTTACAGATGATAATGGAGCTACTTATGCTGTCAGCAAAACCGTAACTGTTCCAAACAAAAAGCCAATACCAGTTTTCACGTATAATCCATCTGCTCCAAACACAAAACAATTTGTATTTTTTGATGCAAGTGCATCATTCGATGTTGATGGAAGCATAACAAATTATTCGTGGGATTTTGAAAATGATGGCATTGTAGATGGATATGGAGTAACTATATATCACATGTTCAATATATCTGGGAATTACACTGTAAATCTTACTGTTACAGATAATGAAGGAGCTACCAATTATACAACAAAAGTGATACAGATTGTGAATCCAGTTACTACACCGAGTTTCATTATAGTTGATAACACACCAACATCTCCGAGAAATTGGGATGGCATGAGTAGGATAATTGCTGCAGTGCAAAAGCTAACATCAGATTATTCAACAGGAAAGGCGATAGATAGCTGGTATTTCGTTGATGGAACAGAAGTAGGAAAGAGGATAGAAGATGCCTTCTTAGACGAGTTTGATATAGTAATATGGAGTACAGGAGATTT